>CAZGUL010000013.1:2623-19849 GCA_964529055.1 uncultured Spirochaetaceae bacterium | reverse complement strand
AAATCTACCCCCGGTGTTTTTGTCATGTCGGGATGGCCCTGAAGTCTGCTCCCGATTCTGCGCAGTGAAGACAATTCTGCAACGGGAAAATATCCTCTCTCCGCGAGCGCTGCATACAAAGCCGGCGCAGCATGACCTTTGGAAAGAACAAGCCGGTCTCTTCGCGGAGAGGCCGGTGTTGCAGTATCTATATTCATGATATCGAAAAGGAGCACGACAAGAATGTCCGTAACGGACAAGGATCCTCCAAGATGACCCGATTTTGCTGAATAGATCATTTCAACAATATCTTTCCGCACCTTCCATGATATCCTCTCGAGCTTTTCCGTCTTTTTCATTTCAACTTACTGTCCCAATATTAGACGGGGAATAAAAAGCACCACATCAGGAAAATAAGTAATCAGTAGAAGAATTCCAATCATGGGAAAGAAAAATGGAACACAGTGTTTGAAACCCTCCATGATTGACATTTTCCCTATCCTGCAGGAAATAAAAAGCGTTGTTCCGACGGGAGGAGTAAAAAGTCCAATTGCCAGGTTCGCGATCATAATAATCCCGAGGTGTACGGGATCCACGCCCAGTGTTTTCGCCACAGGCAGCAGGATCGGCGTTATGAGAATAAGCGCGGCACTTGTTCCTCCAATAAAAGTGCCGAGAAAAAGGCAAATAATATTCAAGAACAATAGAAAGATTATTTTGCCGGCGCCCAAGGACTGGAACCAGTTGACCAACATGTCTGGAATTTGTTCGAAAGCGAGAATCCAGGAAATCCCGGATGCCGAACCAAGCACGAACATAACCACGGCTGTGGCTTTTATCGTCTCGACAAGAATGCCGGGAAGTTCGCTTATTTTCATGTCTTTGTATACGAAGAGTCCCAGAAAGAGCGCATAAGCCACGGCGAGGACTCCTGCTTCCGTGGGGGTAACCAGACCAAAGACGATACCTCCCAATACAAGCAGCGGGAAAAGAAGAGAAAGCAAAGACTCCTTGAAGGCTTTTACGAATCGATCAAGATTCGGGACCGCTTCTCGTGGATAATTATTTCTTTTGGCCGTTACATATGCAACAATAATTTGGACAATTCCAAAAAGAATGCCAGGAATAAATCCAGCAAGAAACAATTTCGCTACGGACTCCTCCGCCATCCAGGCGTATACGACCATTGGAATGCTTGGAGGAATGATGATTCCAATGGTGGACGAAACGGCGTTTACCGCAACGGCGAACCCCGTACCGTATCCTTTACGTTCCATTTCCGGAATGAGAATTCCTCCAATGCCTGCAGCATCTGCTATCGAAGAGCCAGATACACCCGCAAAGAACATGCTGCCGACAATCGAAACCTGCGCGAGTCCTCCCCATAAAAAACCCACGACACTGTTAGCGAAATCGATGAGACGTTTTGCCGAACCTCCGGCGCTCATCAGGATTCCCGCAAGGATGAAAAACGGGACAGCCAGAAGAGGAAAGGACCCGGCACCGGCTGTTATCTGTTGAATGAACATGCTCATAGGCATGCCGCTCATGAAGAAATACGCAACTCCGGAAACGCCCATCGCAACGGCGATTGGCACACCGATAAAAATCATAAGAAAAAGCAGAATGAAAGTTACAAAAATCATAATAATTCAACTCCGCAGACTAATTACGTCTTTTTGAGTGATAGAAATAATGACTCGATGGTATAAATAGCCATTAAAAGACCTGAAATCGGAACGCTGAGATATACGATGCCATAGGGCAGGCTCAAGTAAGGAGAACGCTGAACCATCGTTTTCATGCTCATATCCCATCCGTAAATAACAAGACTTATAAAAAAACACAGTTCCACAATGCGAATTATTGTTTCCAGCACTTTTTTATACTTCCCGGAGGCCAGCAGCATCATGTCGACAGCCAGATGTTCATGGTCTTTCACTGCAATGCTGGCGCCAAGAAAAGCTATCCACGTAAATAAATACGGCACGAACTCTCCTGACGCCAGAAATCCTCTTTTCCATGCATATCGCAGAATCACATCTACAAGTACGCTGATCACGATGGTACTGAGGATGATTTGACAAACCAAAATTGTCAGTTTTTTCAATCCTTCGGTTAACCGCATTAAATTGGACTCCTCAACAAAAGCATAAAAACGCGGGACGATCCGCAGATCGTCCCGTCTAATTACCTATTCCGCTCCGGCAGCTTTTATTATTTCATTTACAAGAGCGTCACCAAGTGTTTCTCGATATAGATCCCAGACCCGATGAGCGTATTTCTGAAAGGGCTTAATGTCAGGAGGAGTGTTGATTTTCATTCCTTTATCTTTCAATGCTACGGCGAGGGAATCATCTTCCCCACGAATCAAACCGCGATGATACTTTCCCGCCTCGATACTGGATTTCTGAATCGCGTCCTTAAGTTCGCTCGAGAGTTTTTTCCAGGTCGTTCCGGAAGCCGCCATCGGCAAAGCACCGTACACATGGCCCGTCAAGGAAAGATATTTCTGCACTTCATAGAATTTTGACGGATAAATATTGCTGAGCGGATTTTCCTGTCCATCAACGACTCCCTGGCTCATGGCCATATAAAGTTCGGGAAAGTCAATCGGAACCGGAGTGGATCCATAAGCCTTGAAAGTCTCCATCCGCATTTTGCTTTTATTGGTCCGTATCTTTACACCTTTCAGATCCTCGGGGTTCACAATCGGCCGCACATTATTAGTTACGTGGCGGAATCCATTTTCCCAGAAAGCCAGGAACTCGATGTTCTTGTTTTTCAGAGGTTCGGTCAGTTTCTTTCCGAACGGACCGTCAATGACTTCATGCGCCTTTTCATAGCTGGGGAAGAGATAAGGCATTTCGATAAGCTCGAGTGCGGGGGCGTATGCCGCAAACATGCCGGCGCCGGCAACGGTGAAATCAATGCCTCCGAGAGACAGAGCTTCAATCAGCTGTCGTTCACCACCCAGCTGTCCGGAATGATAAACAACGACTTTCGCCTTTCCTCCACTGTTTTTGGCGACCTGTTCGGCAAAAAACATAGCAGCCTTGTGGCGAGCATTCGATGTCGGCGATTCGTGTGCGAATTTCAGATTGGTCTGAGCGAATAGCAGGCTTGTACCTGCAGTCATCAAACCAATCATAAGCAAAACCATTCCGACGAAACGTGCTGATCTCCAGAATTCTTTTCTTTCCATGTTCCTTCTCCCTATTTTTTTGTTTTACACATCAATCCATGTAGAGTCCACCGTTGATATCCATTATCTCACCGGTTATATAACTCGAGTCATCCGAAACGAGAAAAAGTATCGATTTGGCAATCTCAATCGGTTCTCCTTGACGTCCCAGAGGAGTAGACTTTCCCGCAGCCTCTTTCGCAGCAAGACGATTGGGATCCGAAATGGGTATCTTTATGACCCCTGGGGCAACCGCATTTACCATGATATTGTACTGACCGACTTCCCTTGCCAGGGATTTAGTAAATCCAATAATCGCCGCTTTGGCTGTCGAATAATGTGTGGCACCCCACACGCCGCCGCCTCGTTTTGCGGACACGGAAGAAAGGCTTACAATCTTGCCGTATTTTTGTTTCATCATGTGACGCACGGCGGCCCTCGAACAATAGAAACAGCCGTATACATGCACTCTCATCATACGATCCCAGTCCTCATCCGTAGTATCGACAAGAGAGACATGCTGGGTAAAACCGGCATTGTTGACCAGAATGTCCAGTTTACCCATCTCCGCAACGATTTTATCGATCATCGCATCGACTTCCTTAGAATTGGATACGTCCGCTTTAATGACCATCGAACGTCTGCCCATTCCGATTATTTCACGGGAAACAGCGTTGGCGTCATCCATGTTCAGATCATTGATAACCACATCCGCGCCTTCCTTCGCCAGTTCCAGCGCTGTCCCCTTGCCCAATCCCCTACCGGAACCGGTGACAAGCGCGACACGTCCATCCAGTCTCATGTAAAAACCCTCCTACCTTTGTATGATTATGAACAAAATCTTACCGGACGCCGGTCACATTCGCGACAGGTAAAATGTTTTGGAGCATGTCAAAAAGTATCTTCGTATTTTCCTCCACGTTCCGCTGTTCCCACGCGAGGAGCTCGTCGCCTTCCATGCCTTCCTCACGGCGCAGGCTCATTTCCAGGATTATCGACGCTCCGGGATTGAAACTCAGCGCCCTTCCGATCAGAGCCGCCGGGTCCGCCCTGCCCTTCCCCAGAAGAACTCCGTGTACGAGGTAGCCCCCCTCTGCCTTGCGAATTTCGTAATCCTTCACGTGCAATGAAAGAAGATGGGGTCCCAGGGCTTCCAGCGTCTCGCCCGGCGCTTTCAGGAAGCCGAGGCAGTTGGTTGTGTCCATCACGATTCCGAGCCGCGGGTGTGCCGCCTCCCGGACGATGCGCAGTATGGTCTCGTTGGGAACGTCGAAATGGTTCTCGATGCCCACGGTTATACCGGTGTCCGAGATGGCCGGCAGGGCTTCCCGCAGCAGGGGAATGACCTCATTGGCGGTCTCCTCGGGGCGGGTTTCGGGCAGGGGCCGGTTGTCGCCGATTACCACCCGGAGAAACCCCGCCTTCATTTTTTCCGCGAGCCGGATGTGCTTGAAGAACCTCTCCCTTGTCAGGTTTCTCATTCCGAGTTCTACGAAGAGGCCCCAGGACGCGGCAAGGCTTCCAAGCTCTTCGATTCTTTCGTCGGGCAGATCCTCGTAGTCCAGGTTCTCGCACAGCTGCACCCCGCCGTACCCGAGGTCGGCGGCCCGGAGAATGAAGTCTTCCGGTTCCATGCCGCCGGCGGGGAATTTTCCCCGGCGCGCAATGGCATAGCGGAACGCGAAACTGCCGATGCCGATTTTCCGTTCAGAAATTTTTTTCATACATCACTCTCATCACCGAAAATGGTAAACCAAAAACGAGACTCCGTCGACAGGTTTTTTCAATTCACAGCTTCACCATCATTCCCGCCTGGACGGCGAACCAGACCTTGCCGTCCCGGTAACTGTAATAGCGGTGCCGCAGAAACACGCCCCCCAGAATGGATGCGGAAAAGGTCATGCTCCTCCCGGCGGGAATCTCGGCGTGGCCCGCGGCGGCAATCCTCTGGGTAACGGAGGAGGAACCGGGAAAGTAGATGTAGGAGTGGGCCAGCCCGCCCAGAATTCCGCGGCCGAAGTCGTACAGCAGAAAAGTGTCGCTGGACAGGTATCCGCCGAATTTTTTCAGCACCCCGTGGGACACCGGCTCGAAATAGTAGTCTTCCGGCGGTCCGGCGCCCCGCATGTCGAAAAGCACGAAACTCGTGGATGAGGAAAAAAACACGGGACCGAGGGCTCCTTTTATCGTCGGGGTCGCGGAGTACCGGAAGCCGGCCTCCTCCGACCTTTCGATGTCCCGCCGGGTGTCGGAGTCGAAGGGCGCGTCATACCCCGCGAGGGGCGTGTAACCGAATCCGAAAAGGTCGTAATAGCCCCTTATCCCCGCCGAAAGATGAAGATCGACAACCGCGACGGGCTCGATCCTGGCATACACGGAGAAGGTGTCCGAGGCGGGGGTCAGCGAGTTGTGAAAGCCCGCTTCGAGCCGGGCGGAATCCCACAGGGGGCCCGTCCTGCCGGGAAAGAGGGGGAACGTGCGATATACCCGCACGGAGTTCTCGACCCCGAGGGGGTTCACCGAGGCTCCCAGGCTCCCGGCCAGGGACCACCCGGCGGACGCCTTTTCCGCCGCGGCGGAAGGGGGGACAAAGAGGATCGCCGCGGCCGCGGCTAGAAGAAGTGATTTTCTCATGCGGCCATTATAAACGCCCCGGGCCTTTTGAACCACCCCGGCCGCAGGCGGCCGGGGTTAACGGCAGGAGGATTGGGCCGGGGGCAAAGCCTGCGGCCGCCCGCCGGTAGACAAAGAGGGCCGTTTCCGGCACCGTTGGAGGGACGGAGGATCCCATGGCCGGCATTTTCCACAGGGAAACAGGTTTTTTCATCGGCGACCCGGAAACGGCGCCCTTCCCCGCCGACTACGCGGCGGACGGCGCCGCCCGCCGCGCGGCGCTGCAGGACTTCATTCTGTCCGCGTCGGGCTGGCGGAAGATATTCGCCGCCGATGGAGACGGGGAAAGCCGGGAAGCCGCGACGACCCCGGGGGACCGGGAACTCTGCGCAGCCGCCGCGGAAACGTTCGCGGAATTCCTGCGGAAGCGCTCGGGAAAGCCGTCACCGGTCGCGGCGGTCGGGCTCGACACCCGCTTCACCGGCCCCGGCATCGCCGACGTGATGATCCGCGTTTTTCTCCTCCGGGGGATAAGGGTCAGATACCTATTCATCGTTCCGGCCCCGGAGATCATGGCCTGGGTCAAATCTTCGAGGGACATCGACGGTTTCGCGTACGTTTCGGCAAGCCACAATCCCGTGGGGCACAACGGCCTAAAATTCGGCCTGAAAGGCGGGGTCCTGGGGGGAAAGGACGCGGAGGAGCTCATCCGGGATTTCCGTCTCCTCGCCGGAGACGACCGGAGGATGGACGGAACGGTCCGGGAGCTGCGGCAGGACGGCGATGGGCACAGCCGGATACGGGAGGAAGTCCGCCGGGTCTACGGGGAGACGGGCCCTTGGAAAAAGGAATCCGGGTCCGCCTACGGGGAATTCGTCCGCGTCGTCGCGTCGGACCTGTCCCGACCGGGAGACCGGCAGGTTTTTTTCGACCGCCTGTCCCGGGAAATAGGGCGCCGCGGCTGCGGAATCGTCATCGACATGAACGGCGGCGCCCGGGTCCTGAGCGTGGATCGGCCGCTTCTCGAAGGTCTCGGTGTCCGGGTCCGGATCGTCAACGGAGGGGCCCGGGACATCGCCCACGCCATCGTTCCGGAGGGGGAATCCCTCGAGACCTGCCGGAGGGAACTGGAGCTTGCCCGGGAAAGGGACCCGTCGTTCGTTTTCGGATACACTCCGGACAACGACGGCGACCGGGGCAACCTGGTGTTTTTCGACGAAGCCTCCGGCCGGGCCCGGCCGCTGGAAGCCCAGGAAGTATTCGCGCTGGCCTGTGCGGCGGAGCTTTCGTATCTCGCGGCGCGGCGGAGCGGGGATACGGGGGCGGAGAAAATCGCCGTCGTCGTCAACGATCCCACGTCCCTCCGGATCGACCGCATCGCGGCCGCGCTGGGGGCGGAAGTCCGCAGGGCCGAAGTCGGAGAGGCGAACGTCGTCGCTCTTGCCGCGGAGCTCAGAAGAGACGGGTACACCGTGCGCATCCTCGGGGAAGGTTCCAACGGCGGAAACATCACCCACCCGTCCGAAGTCCGGGATCCCCTGAGCACGGTTTTCGCCGTACTCAAACTCCTCCACCTTCCGGAGCCCTACGAAATTTTATGCCGGGCCGTCGGTCGTCCCGACCTCGCGGCTTCCGAACCGACCATCGGGAAGATCCTCGGCATGCTGCCCGCGTTCCGGACCCTGGGCGCCTCCGATCCGGCGGCGATCCTGAAAATCCGCAGCGGCGACCACATGGCGCTGAAGGCCCGGTACGAGGAAATCTTCCTGCGGGAATGGGATAGGCGGCGGCGGGACCTGGAGTCCCGTTTCGGCATAACGTCCTGGGAGGAACTCAATCACGAAGGGACGGTCTGCCGCTCCGGAACCGGGCCCGCGTCCCGCACCGGGAACGGGCGGGGAGGACTGACCATCCTGCTGAAGGGCCCCTCCGGCGAAAGCCGGGGATTTCTCTGGATGCGCGGCTCCGGAACGGAACCTGTTTTCCGGATCCTCGCGGACCTGGAAGGCGGCGACGGCGACCTCCTCGCGGAGCTCGCCGCCTGGCAAAGGTCCATGGTCCTCGAGGCGGACCGGGAAGGCTGACGCCCGGCCGCGTCCGGGCTCTTACGGGGCCGCACCAACCGGCCTGATCCGGAGGCGCGCCGGCACGAGGCCTTCATCCAGCCTGACGGGCTCCGCCTTCACGACATAGGACGCGTTCGCCTCGAACCGGTACGCGAAACCTTTTTCCAGCGCGGTGTATCCCAGGTTCTCGGCGAGAACGGTGCCTTCCGGATTCAGCAGCTTCAGCGTCACCGGCCGGAGCGTGTCGCCCGCGACTTCAACGTAGTGACGGCCCGAAAGGGGCGGGACCTTCACCTGCATTCCTTCCGGCGGAAGAAAGACCTCGGTTTCCCGGCCCGCGGCGAGGATCGGCGGAAAAACGTGTTCCCCGGGCAGGGGGATGAAGGCGTCTTTCCCGCCTTCTTCGGCGCCCCGGAAGGCCGAGAATCCCCGCCGGACGGTCCCGATGTACACGATTCCGTCGAGGCATACGGGCGGAGTCGACACGCCCCGGGGAAGGGCCGCCCTTCCGGAGATTTTCCCCGTTTCCGCGTCCAGCCGGTACAGCAGGGATTCCTCCGTGGCCGCCATCACGTTCCCGTCGACCAGGAGAAGCCCCGCCGAAACGGGTTCGAAGAGCTTCGTCCGCCACCGGAGGATTCCCGTTGCCGGATCCACGGCAAACACGGTCCCCTCCGTGTCGGCGAAAACGACACGGCCCTTCTCCGACGCGGCGGGGGCGATTATTCCCGCCGCGAGAGACTGGCTCCACCGGATCTCGCCGGAGGCCGCGTCGAGAAGGTAGTAACCGCCCCCCGATGACCCCGCAGACGAACCGAACACCCCGTCATCGCCGGGAACCAGGGGGGCCCGCACCGCTCCCCGGACGTTCCGCCGCCACAGTTCCCTGCCGTCCGCCGCGGACAGCGCGACCGCCGCCCCGGTTTCCGTGCCCAGGTAAATCCGCCCGTCACCGGCGGACGGCGCGGCATGGACCGGGGCTTTAAGATCGCTTTTCCACAGGAGCTCGCCGTCGGCGGCCCGGAAGGCCGACACCCCTCCGCGGGACCCCGCCGCAACGACAACCCCGTCCGCGAGCAGGAGCGGGGCCGCGGATGGCTCCCCGGTTTCGCGCTTCCAGATTTCAACGCCGTCGCCGGCGCGGACAGCGTACACGGCGCCCGTTCCGTCCGCGGCGTACACGACACCGTCTCCCGCGGCGGGAGCGGAAAACGCAGGCGGCTGCACCGCGAAGGTCCACAGGAGCCGGCCGTCGCTCCGGGACAGGCAGACCAGGTTTCCGTCGGTTCCCATGACGTAGAGTCTGTCCAGGTCCACGGCCGGACCGGACCTGTACGCCCCGCCGACGGCATGATGCCAGAGAGGCTCGAGCGGGAAGCGGGGGGCGAGCCCCGCGCCTGCTCCGCGGCGGTCCGGTCCCCCTCCGTCCTGGAAAAACACCGCGGGCGGTGCAGGTTCGGCAGGCCGGGGCTGTTCAGCGCCCGATTCCGGGGAACCTCCCGGGGGGGAATAAGGCGCCGCGGGGGCATCCGTCTTTCCTCCCGGCCCGCAGCCGGACACGGCCGCCGAAAAAGCCAGTATCAATACGATCGCGCCGCGCAGTTTCATTTCACGCTCCTTTCGGAACGTTCCCGCTCCGACGCCATCCCCGCGGCGACCAGGGAATCAAGCCAGACTCCCGCGGCCTCCTCCTCTCCCCGTTCACGGAAAAGGGGGAGGATCCGGTCGAAAAGGCGGGCCCTGAGATCCAGGTACTCGCCGCCGGAAAGGGACATCCCGGCGAGCCGGTCGTTGAGAAGGCGCAGAACGACGGCGGCTTCCCGGGGAAAATCCCCGCCTCCGGCGGATATCCCGGAGATCCTCCGCCGGAGGGCAGCGGATTCCAGCCCGGACGCTCGCAGGAACTCGCCCTGGGCCGGCAGAAAGCCGCTTCTCAGTACCGAAATGATGCCGTCCGTCGCTTCGGGAAGACTTCTGTTCCCCGCCAGCGTCTTCTGCGCGTCTTCCACGGAGGACCGGAGGTCCCGGAGGGATTCCAGGGTTTCCAGGATTTTTTCATCCTCCTTTTTCGGCCCCCTTTCCGGGGCGGGGAGTCCGAAAACGGTGGTCACGATCCGGTGGGCCGCCAGAAGCGCTTCGAATCCGCGGGCCCTGTACTCGGTTTTCAGCAGGGGAAAGGTTATCTTGAACGACCACCGGAACCAGGGGAACGCCATTTCCCGGGCGAGGCCGTCGAAGGCGGAACCGTAATCCGGGAAATCCCTGACGACTCCGTCGGGGTAGGAAGCGAGAAACAGCGACCGCGTCTCCTCCCCCGATTTCAGGCCCAGGTACAGCGGAAGGGGAATCAGGACCTGCCCGTGGGCCTGGGCCCACTCCTCCACTGCCTCCGGCGGCAGATCCGGTTCGGCGCCCTGGGTGACGGTCCAGAAGGCCCGGGCATAGGCGGAGCGCGCCTCCGCGGGATCGACCTCGAAGGGATTCGGGAAACCCGACGAAGCGGTTTCCTCCCGATACACGCATACAACCCGGACGGTGAAACCTTCCCTGCGGAGGACTTCCTTGAAAACGTCCTGGACCGCGGAAGACGTTCCGGCCCCGCCGGGACCGAGAAGCATCGCGGCCCTCGCATCGATTTCCGCGTACATCCGGTCGAGAAACGCGAAAAAGGCGGGCCGGGCGGAAATGTATTTTTCGGAGGTCAGGAACAGACGGCCCGCCGACCGGTGATTCAGCAATTCAAGCACCGCGAGCCGGGCGGCGGACCCCGAATCGGCCGCGCCCCGCGCGAAGAGCTCCAGGACCCTGTCGGCGATCCCGCGGCCGTCCGCCAGGTTCTTCCGGAAATTCGGGTCCGCCGGAGGTTCCGCCGGTGCGGTCGCGGCCGCGTCCGGGGCCGCTCCCGGGGAGGGTCCGGTCCGGCGCGGGGAAGCGAGAAACAGCAGTTCCGCCGCCCGGGCGTAGTCCGTCCACCCGATCCCCAGGACCGCGGCGGCCTCATGCGCCCGGGTCGCGCCCAGGTCCGCGAACAGGCCGAAACGGTCGGAGATCAGGGTCCGGCACAGGGGATCCGCGGCGGCGAGAAGGCTCCAGTCATCGGAGGTGAAAACCCTCCCCGCCGACAGAAGCTCCAGGAATCTTTTCTTTTCCTCCGGCACAAGGCCGCCGGGGTCGTGGATCTTCTCCGGCGACGAAAGAAGGAGGTACTCCGGCGCCCCGAGGGAGAAGTTTTGCAGACGCAGGGTCCTTTCCCGGTACCGGGCGAGGGCCGCCCGTTTCGGCGACGCGGCTGGCAGCCGGGTCTCCGCGCTTTTCAGGAACGACGCGGCCGAATATGCGGCCGTAAGGGTTTGCCGCCGGGCCGCGGCGGGCAGCGCGGCCTCGATTTCCTCGGCCGCCGCGCGGGGCAGGAACCCGGCCTCGTACCGGCGCAGAAGGTGCTCCCGCAGGCGCTGCCAGCCCCGGGCGTCCACCCGGGCCAGATTCGCGGCGATCACTCCGCCGACCGCCGCCTCCGTTTCCAGGATGCGCGCGCCCAGGACCGGTGCGGGGCCGGCCGGGGAGCTCCTCGCGATCCGTTCCGCGAGATGGTCCTTCTCCAGCTTTTCCAGTCTTTTCGTCAATCCCGCGAGCTGGGTTTTTGCCTTCGCGGGAAGGTACCTGGCGAGAATTTCATCCAGCTCGCCCGCGAACAACCCCTCCACGGCGAAACAAAAAAGCAAAACGACGGCCGTCTTCGATTTCATATCATAATAATAAGGAGATTCCCGGGTTTTGCAAAGCCGCAGCCCCCCGGCGGCAACGACAACCCGGCGTCCCGCTTGTGGAGGCGGCCGCCTTCATGGTATAGTTCCGGCGACATGACAGTCAGGGAGATCGTTTCCATTCTGAACGCCGAAGTCCATACGGGCGACACGCTTCTGGACAAACCCGTCAGCGCCGCCTGCGGATCGGACCTCATGAGCGACGTCATCGCGTTCGTGAAAGACGAAGTCGCCCTTCTTACGGGCCTCAACACGATCCAGGCCGTCAGGACGGCCATCATAATGGACGTCACCGTTATCATCATGGTCCGGGGCAAAAAACCCTCCCGGGACATGATACGCCTGGCGGAGGAAAACGGCATCGCCGTCCTGTCGACGGACCTTCCCATGTTCCTCGCCTGCGGAACCCTGTACGCTTCCGGTCTTGTCCGCGGCGGCACCCGCAAGATAGGCCGCGCCGGATAAAGGCCGCCGGCTTGCTTTTCCGCGGCAAAAAGACGAGAGTCGAAGTGTGAACATCGCGATTTTCACCGACGCCTACTCTCCGCAGATCAACGGCGTCGTGACGTCGGTCCTTTCGTTCCGCCGGGAACTGGAGAAGGCGGGCCACAAAGTATACATATTCGCTCCGAGTTTCGCGGGCCGGGAGAAAAAAGAGGAAGGCGTCTATCGCTTTTACTCGATCCCGTACCAGACGGAGATGATGCGGGAGCAGCGCATCGCCCTGCCTTTTTCACGGGGGGTATTCGCCTTTCCGCGGCTGGGCATCGACATCGTGCATTTCCAGGTGACCCACTACGTCGGAGCCTACGGTCTTCTCCTGGCGATGATCCACAAAATTCCCGCGGTCCACACCTTTCACACCCTGTTCGTCAAATACACCCACTATGTCAGGTTCCAGCGGGCCTTGGCGGTGAGGTTCGTGAAATGGATTTCCCGGGTTTTCGGGAACCGGTGCGTACGGATCATATCCCCGTCGCCGGAAATGCGGGACGAGATCGTCTCCTACGGGGTCCGCCCCCCCGTCGAGGTGATCCCCACCGGTATAGACTACGATCCGGACCGGAAGGTGAAAGATCCCGACGGGCTGTATTCCCGGTACTCCCTGCCCCGGGGCAAAAAACTCCTGATTTTCGTCGGCCGTTTCGCGAAGGAAAAGAACATCGAACTGCTTTTCGACGTGCTCCTCGACCTCAACGCGGGGGAAAAGCTTTATCACCTTCTTCTTGTCGGCGACGGTCCCGGAAGGCCGGAGCTGGAGGACCGGGTCGACGCGGCGGGGATCCGCGAATCCGTGACGATCACGGGGTACATTCCCCGGGAGGAGGTTTTCGACCTCCTGCAGCTCGCGGACCTCATGGTTTTTCCTTCGGAAACCGAGACCCAGGGTCTGGTGGTCCTGGAAGCCATGTCGGTGGGAACTCCCGTCGTCGCGGCAAACAGGATGGGCGCCGGCGATGTCCTGAAGGACGGCCGCGGAGGCATCGCGGTTCCGGCGGACCGGGCTTCCTTCACCGGTGCGGTGCGGAAACTGATGAGCGACCCGGCATTATACGCGGAGAAATGCCGCACGGCGCGGGAAAAGGCCGCCGACTGGTCCGCCGCGGCGATGACTGAAAAGCTGGTCGCCTTCTACGAAACCGCGATACGGGAATACCGGGAAAAACGCTTCGGAAAACGCGGCGGCGCCTGAGGGGGGCCGCGAAGGCGCCGGCACAAGCCGCGGAGGGCGGCAAAAGCCGCTGAAGGTGTCGCACGCAAACCCCGCGGTGGAGCGACAGGCTCCGGGGGCTTTCAGCTCCCGCGCCGCCGCAGCAGTCGTTCGTATTCCTCTACGAAGGACTTCGCCACCTCGCGGCCGTCAAACCGGGAGGAAAAGGCCCGTGATTTCGCTCCGAGTTCCCGGTACAGGCGATCGTCCCCGGCGAGCCGCGCGAGGGCATCGCCCAACGCCTCCGCGTCTCCGGGAGGGCAGCGCAGTGCGTTTCCGTCCGAGAGTTCCCGCATGCCTACCACATCCGCCACGACCAGCGGCAGTCCGCAGCACACGGCCTCGATGACCGTCATGGGCTGGTTTTCCGTCACCGACGCCGTGACGAAACCCCGGGCATGGTGCAAAAACCCGCTCCGGAGAAGTTCCGCGTGGGGAATCCGCCCGAGAAAGCGGACGGTTTCGCCCAGGCCCAGGTCCCGTGCGAGCCTTTCCATCTCCGCCCGGTTCGGTCCTTCCCCAATGAGGACTAGCCTGATCTCCGGGTCCCGGGCGGCGGCGCGGGCGGCCGCCCGTATCAGCACGTCGATGGACTTCTCCAGGCCGATCCGGCCGACGAAAACGAAAGTCTTGTCGTTGAAGTACGGGTGGGCCGCGAGGAATTCCTTCCGGGGGGGGAAGGTTTCGAACCGGCCAAAATCGATGCCGTTGGAAATATGGACGATCCTTTTGTCCGGGTAGCGCCGCGCGAGCTCGTCGCAGGCGAATTTGCTCGGCGCGGTGATGACGTCCGAGCCGCGGATGAACTTTCCCATCAGCCACCACGCGAAGGCCCGTCCCGCCGGTACGAGGGCCTTGAACTTGACCAGGTACAGGAGGTACGTATCCTCGTTCAGCATGGTGTGGAAGGTGTGCGCCACCGGAAGACCCAGCGTGCGGCCGTGGTTGATCGCGGACCACGCCAATGTCCAGGGCCCGGTTATGTGGAGTATCTCGATGCGGTCGTCCCGGAGTTTTCGCAGAAGCCCCCTGTCCCGGGGCCAGGAGAAACGCACCCCCGGGTACAGGGCGAAGGAGACCGACGGCACCCGGTACACTTCGATGCCGTCCACGTCCCGGACCGGTTCCGTCTTCCTGTTATCCGGAACCACGAGGAGCACGTGGTGGCCCATCCCCTTCAGGTTTTTCGCCAGATCGAGGGTGGCCGTTATTACCCCGTTGATTTCCGGGTAGAAAATCTCCAGAAAAAACGCGATGCGCATGCTGTGTCCGGCGTTTTCCGCGCCCCTCTAGTACCTGAATCCCATGCCGAAGCTGAAATAGTGGAGAACCCCGTCTCCCCTGTTGTAGGCGTCCCGGCCGGGAATGTACATGTAGTTGTCCACGTTCTCGAACATGTACCCGCCCTCCACGAGCAGGGTCCCGAACCAGAACGGCATGGAGTACTGAACCTGGAAGCCCGCCTGCAAGGTTTTCTCGATCTCGTCCTGGGTCAGGAACTTCGTGTCGTAATGAAAGGTGGGCTCGACGTTTTCGTCATACCCGTCGTCCAGGATGGTGCCGTCGTTCCGGAGGTCGGCGGAGCCCGCGGCTATCATGTCCTCCGACGCGTTGCCGTGGCGCATGTACCGGCCGGTGAGGGTCACCTTCAGGTTTTTCGCAGGCTCGAGTTTGACCTGCAGGCTCAGGCGGTCCGAGTTCGGCTCCAGGCCCACGCCGAGATTGGTACCGGAGTGGGTGTAGTTGTTGTAGTTGGGCATGGACAGAAGCTCCAGACGTTCGGCGGGGAGCAATGCAGTCAGATCCGTTCCCCTGTCCAGCGCCGCCCGGTGGGTGTACATGTAGGGGGTGACCATGACATAGTCGGCGACGACCATTTTCAGGGCCCCCGCCTTTTCCGGCGCCCACTTGACGCCCGCCTGGGCGGCCACCTTGAATTTCGTGGACAGGTCGAACCGGAGAAGGTCGTTCAGGTTCGTGTCGTCCAGGTACAGGATGAAGGGCAGCTTGACGTTCTTCGCGACCCGCACGTCCGCCATGAGGCCGACGAAGCTGTTGTCCTCGAAGCCGGCCATGGACTGGGAGTAGAAAAGTTCCTTGAAGGGCAGGAGATAGTTCAGGTCCATCCGGCCGCCCCACATGATGGACTCGAAGTAGCCCAGCTCGAGCCAGTCGGCGGGATAAAAGTTGAAGCTCTGGATGACCAGGTGCTTGTCCGGATATCTCTCGTCGATGTCGGACCACAGGTAGTTCGTTGCCGCCAGCTCCAGCAGGGCCGTGGAATACGCGAACCATTCGTTGCGCCAGACGAAGGAGTAATGCCCGGTGTGGGGGGCGTCGGCGCTGAGGACGACTCCGTCGCCCCAGAAGGGGCCGAAGGAGTTGCGGATTATGCCCGCCTGGAAATACAGGTCCGCCCCGCCCGCCGCGAAGTTGACGTTCTGGTTCTGCCGCAGAAAGAGGTCCCGGCCGCTCACCGTGACGTCCGCCCAGGTGTCGAAAATGTCGAATCCGGGCCTCTGCCCCTTCGGGAGCACGAAACCCGACGTATTGTCCATCGCGAGGCCCTTGGCGCGGCCTTCGACATGAATGGAATCCGAGAGCCACCCGCCGGCCTCGACGACGCCGTACACGTCAAGGTAATGGTCGTCCGTGGTGGTGCGGACGGTTCCCCCCGCCTCGATGTGCCAGGTGAAATCCTTCGAGATTTCATCCAGGTAGGCCTTCGCCTTCTCCGCTTCCGCAGGATTTCCCCGTTCGGCCACCCGGGCGAGAAGTTCCCTGACCACCTGTGGAGGATAGGGCCTCATGACCGGAAGACGGGAAATGAGCCCCCTCGCTTCCCATATTTCCAGGTCGCCGTACATCGGATCGTTGGGATCCGCGGAAAACTGCGCCGACAGCATGAATGCGCAGGAGAAAAACAAAAGCGAAAAACCGACAATCTTTTTGAGATCCATACAGATTCTCCTGAGACGAGATAGGAAATGATACCGTGAATGGGGAAAATTGTCCACGCTTATTTTGTCAGGAGAAGCCGCATGATGGACGTGTTGTAGGCCCCCGGGCCGCCGTCCATGCAGGCGTCCACCGCGGTGCGGCCGAATTCGTCCCGGATCCCCGCGTCGGCCCCCGCGGCGAGAAGGACCTCCACCGAGTCCCGGTGACGGACCGCCTTGTGGAGCGGCGTCTCACCGAGGGAATTGCGGGCGTTCACGTCGGCGCCGCTCCGCAGGAGAAGTTTTATCATGTCCGGGTATTTCGCCGCGGCGTGCAGGGGCGTATTCCCCATGAGGTCCCTTTCGTCTGTCCGGCCTCCGCGGGAGACCACCAGTTCCGCCAGCCCGAGGAGATTCCGCCCCGCCGCCCACAGCAGGACGGAGTCCCGGGACGTGATTTCCGCCCCGGCGCGGGGTATCGGGAAAAAGACTGCCGCGGCAAGCAATACCGCGGGGAGGAGTTTTTTCATTCCTCTTCTAGTTCGGCCGGGGCGGCCCCGGTCTTGAGGATTAATCGGCGCTCCACAGGAAGTCCCCGTCCCCGTAGCGCCGGTACTGCAGCGCCTCGTACAGGTGGTCCTTCCCTATCCGCGCGGCGCCCCCGAGGTCGGCTATGGTCCTCGCGGTTTTCAGGACCGATACGACTCCCCGGCTCGAAAGCCTGAGTCCGGCCGCGGCGTTTTTCAGGATGTCCTCAAGGTCGGCTGTGAGCACGCAGACGTATTTCAGGCGGGCCGGCGGAATCCGCGCGTTCCACGCCGGCCCGGGACCCCCGCGGCGCCTCTGTATTTCCGCCGCCGCCGCGATCCTCTCCCGCATGGCCGCGCCGGTTCCCGCGGACACGCCCGCCGCCTCGATTCCCGGCGGCGCCAGCGGGAACCGGATGTCGATACGGTCCAGGAGGGCCCCG
>CAZGUL010000013.1:0-2613 GCA_964529055.1 uncultured Spirochaetaceae bacterium | reverse complement strand
CCCCGCCGAGCCTCCGCCAGTACCGGAACAGCTCGTCCCGGCCGCAGAGACAGATTTTGTCGTCCCTTCCCAGATTTCCGCAGGGACAGGGGTTCGCAGCCATGACGAGCTGGAAATCCGACGGAAACCAGTACCGCCTTCCGGCCCTGACGATCGCGACCCTCCCCTCCTCCATCGGTTCCCGCATGCTCTGCAGGATGTTTCTGCGGAATTCCGGCGCCTCGTCGAGAAACAGGGTACCGCAGTGGGCCAGGGAAATCTCCCCGGGGGACAGGGTCCTGCCCCCGCCGATCATGCCTTCCAGGGACGCACTGTGGTGCGGGGCGCGAAAGGGCCGCTCGCGGATCAGGCCGCTGTCCGTGGGAAGAAGTCCCGCGAGGGAATGGATGCGGGTGACCTCCAGGGATTCCTCCCGCGTCATCGGAGGCTGAATCGACGGGATCCGCTGGGCCGCCATCGTCTTTCCCCCGCCGGGTGGACCGAAGATGAGAACGTTGTGCCGTCCGGCCACCGCCACTTCCAGGGCGCGCTACAGGAACTCGAGGCCCCGAAGGTCGTCGAAGCCGCCCCGGGCGGGCGGCCTTTCATCCGCCGGGGGAAGCTCCTCCCGGACCGGCCGGCCTGACACGCAGGACTGCACCACATGGACGGCCTCGCGCAGGGACCCCACTCCGAAGACCGTTCCCGCCTCCAGCGCCCTGGCTTCCCGCAGGTTCTGCCGGGGCACGATGAAATCGCCGATTCCGGCCGCCAGTCCCGCCGAGGCCGCGGAAATGATGCCCTGCACGGAACGAACGTCGCCCGACAGAAGGAGCTCGCCGACGGCGAAGCGGTCGTTTCCGTCCGACGGGACCTGCCCGGCGGCTTCCAGCACGGCCAGGGCGATGGGAAGATCGTAGGCGCAGCCGGACTTCGGCAGGTCCGCCGGCGACAGGTTGACGAGAATGCGGTCACGGGGAAATTCGAAACCGGAATTGCGGACGGCGATCCTGACCCTCTCGCGGGCCTCCCTGACGGCCGAACCGGGCAAACCCACGATGTCCATTCCGGGGATGCCCCGGCGTATATCCACCTCCACGGTGACGAGACGCCCGTCATATCCGACGGACGCGAAACTGCTCCATCCCATACAGCTTATATACGGAAGGGTTTTCCGGGAAGCTTCGTTAACGCCTCAATTTTGTTATTTCCTCCTGCACCAGGGCGTCGCAGGCCTCGTTGAGGGGATTTCCCGCATGCCCCTTAACCCAGGCCCATACGGGTTTTACGCTTTTTTCCAGTTCCCGCAGGCGGACCCACAGCTCCCTGTTCTTGACGGGCTTTTTATCCGCGGTTTTCCAGCCGTTTTTTTCCCAGCCCGTGATCCAGCGGGTGATCCCGAGCTGGACGTACTGGGAATCCGTCGAAATCCGCGCGGCTTCGCCCGGGGCGTTTTGACGCAGGTACTCCAGCACCCTTATAACGGCGGTCAATTCCATCCTGTTGTTGGTCGTGATTTTCTCCCCGCCGGATCCCCGGGCGGGGGGCCCGTCTCCTGCGATGATGAAGGCCCAGCCCCCCGGTCCCGGGTTTCCGCTGCAGCCTCCGTCGGTAAAAGCTTCGATCATTGCGGCTCCTCACCGGCGAGAGTACCAGCGCCGCCGGAAAAGCGCAATCCGTTTTCCGCTTCCTCCGCCGCGATTTTTGCGCTACACTCGCTTCATGAAAGGCGGAAAAAGATTCGCGTGCCTTGTTCTGATTCCGGCCGCCGCGCTCCTCCTCTGCTCCCTCGGGCCGCGGGAAAAACCCGGGGATTCCGAGCGGATCACGGCGACGGGGGTGCTTCGGCTCGTCGGTTCGGAACCGTTCACCCGTCTCGTTCTGTCCTCCCCGGACGGAAAGGAATTTTTCTTCCGGGAGGCGGACACGGCGGCCCTGAAACCTCTCGTGGGAAAAAAACTCCGGGTGGACGGAGTCGTCGAGAAAAAAGTCGTCAGGACGGCGGACGGGAAACGCATCGGCGACGAGCTCGTTCTGTCCAAGGTCCGGGTGGAGCGGCTCCCGGAATAGGGGGAAACAAACCGATATTCTTCTACCCGTCCCTTGCGTTTTGCCGGGAAGTGGGGTAAATTCTTCAGCGAAAACAGTCAACATGGCAAAAACCGATACCGTGCTTCCAGCTTCGCCCGCATCCCAGTTCATCACCGCCCGCCAGGCCGCGCAATTCTGCGGCCGGTACCGGAACGATCCGGCCTATGCATGCCGTTTTCTCGAGGACATGCTCGAATTCCTTCCGGACGGAAAAATCCCCCGGGCCGACCTTCTCTCCATCAGGAAGCTCATCGCACAGCTCCGCGCCAAGGCCGCCCCGAAGAGGGAGCCCGCCGGCAAAGCGGAAGAATCCTCGTTCCGGAAAGAGATCGTGGATTTCTACATTCCCCGGGAACTTGTCGAGGCGATCGTCGCGAACGGCGGGATCCCCAAGGATTCGGTGGAAACCCAGATCGGCGTGGGTTTCATCGACATCGCCGATTACACGTTCCTCGCCAAATTTCTCAGCCCGAAGGAAAACCAGATACTCCTCAACGGCCTGTACACGGTCTTCGGGAACGTTCTGAAAAGACGGGGCGGTTA
>CAZGUL010000012.1:0-19937 GCA_964529055.1 uncultured Spirochaetaceae bacterium | reverse complement strand
CATTTCCCAGGAAAGGTTTTCCAGGTTCCACGCGGGGGCGTCGCGGGGCACTTCCACCGGGAGCAGAATGGCGGGGTCCACGGTGAAGGAGCCGATGTCCCTGCGTATCGACTCGGGGAGGGAGATGAAAATAAGGTCTCCGGACGGCATGCGCGGCGGATTCATGGATCAGACTTCGGACTCTTTCCTTTTTACATTCTGCATCAGATAGTCGTTCACCAGAAGCTTGTAATGCATGGGAACTTTGTTTTCCTGGAACTGGACAGCGAACGCGGCGATATCCTTGCGGCCCTCCACGGGCTCGTGACGCACGATGGCCCCCGGGATGTCCAGGGTTTCGTTCGTGTCCTCCAGCTCGAAGCGCACGGTTACGGTCATTCCGAGAAGAAACTTCGCGACCCCCAGGATGATGACCTTCGCCCCGGAAAACGAAATGTCCCGCAGGATGCCCTTGCGGGGCACTCCCTGGATGAAGAGGGTGGTCTCCTTCGCCTTGAGCCCGATTTTGCGCATGACCTCCGCGGTCAGAATGATGCGTTCTTCCTTGCGCTTTTTCGAGTTTATATTGGCTTCCAGCAGGGTACCCAGGGCGGTTATCAGGTCGTCCGGGGGCCTCTGGGTGAAGGAGAGGGCGACGAAATTGAGGTCCGGGTTTTCCGGACCGTACGGCGAAAACCCGGTTATCTTTGACGCCACGTAGAACATGACCGGATCGGCCTTGTCGGTGCGCCGGAAACTGAAGCGCAGCGCAACCACGTTGTTCGCCTTCCGGGTGACATCCTGGATGGAGGACTTCACGTTGGCGATGATTTTGGCCCCGTTCATCGAGCTCGAGTAAATGATGCACGGCCACTGATAGCCCAGGCACTTCAGAAACACCTGCTTGGAAACGAGCTGGACGGCCTTGTTCACCTCTTTCGTGAACGTGACCTCGATGTTGGCGTACTGCTCGTAGTACTTGGAAATCTGTTGTCCGGTTATGATAGACATACGTTCTTCGTAGATTGTATGATATATACCGTTGAAAAGTCAATAAAGCAGGAGTCCGCGCATGGCGTCCGTTTTCATAATGTGCAATCCTCTTGTGGACCTGATCGTCCAGGTGCCCCACGATCGGCTCCCGCGGCTGGGGGCGGCCCCGGGCAGCATGAACCTCGTGGGCCGGGACACGATCGACCTGATTCTCGCGGAGAAACCCCGTTTTACCCGTGTTCCCGGGGGCAGCGGCGCCAATACGGCCCGGGGCCTGGCATGGCTCGCCGGAACCGACGGCCGGGTGGAAAAGCCCGTTTATCTCGGCGCCGTGGGAAACGACGAGGAGGGCAGGGGCTTCCGCGAGCTTCTGGAGAAGGCGGGAGTGCAGTCCGCCCTGGCCGTGAAGGACGCCGAGCCCACGGGCGTTTCCGCGGTGCTGGTTACACCCGACCGGGAAAGGACAATGTTCACGTTTCTGGGCGCCTGCCGGCGGCTGGACGCCCGGGACCTGCGGCCGGACCTGATACGCGGCTCCCGATACCTCTATCTGACGGGGTACAACTGGGACACGGATAACCAGCGGGAGGCGGCGGAAGAGGCGGCGCGGACGGCCCGCGGGGCCGGGCGCGCCGTGTGCCTGGACGTCGCGGACCCCTTCGTGGCGGTCAGGTACCGCGACAGGCTCCTGTCATGGATACCCGGCGGCGTGGACATCCTTTTCGCGAACCGGGATGAGCTCAGGGCTCTCACCGGGGAGGCGGGGTCCGACGAGGACGTCGTTCACCGCGCCGCGGACCTCGCGCCCCTGGTGGTCATGAAAACCGGCAGGGACGGCTGCATCATCCTGCCCCGCGGAGGCGGCATCCTCCGGATACCCGGGGAGCCGGCCGTCCCGAGGGACACGACCGCCGCGGGGGATTCCTTCGCCGCGGGGTTCCTGTTCGGCCTTCTTCTCGGCCGTGACCTTTCGGTCTGCGGACGGCTCGCGAACAGGGTCGCGTCCGGGATGGTCACGGTGGAGGGCTGCAATTACGATCTTCTGGACAGGAAAAAGGCCCTGGAAGCCCTAGGGTAGGGACGTGCGTTCCAGGCTTTCGTCGAGCTGGCGGATGAGCCGGTCGGCGATGCGGGAAGCCTCCTCGGCGTCGGTTTCCGACATGGAAGCGCGGGGCTTTTCCCGCTCCTTGAACAGCTCGTCGGTGACGATGATTCCCGCCAGGATGGCGGCCTTCAGCGAATCGGCACCCGGCGCGCTTTTTCGCACTTCCAGGGTTTTTGCCTTGAAGTATTCGATGATGCGGGAGAGATAAGCGGGCTCCTCGTCCGCGTGGACCGCGAAGGAAGAACCGAGAATGTCAATCTTGATTTCCGGTTTTTCGGGCAGAATGCAGGCACCCCCGGATCAAAAAATATCGAGTTCGCCCTCGCGTTCCGCGGGGTTCCCGGAGTCGTCGGGATCGGCGGAGTCTTCGTCCGCGGGAACGACGGGCCGTCCCTCGATGTCGTCAATCTCGTCGATGGTTTGCGCGGAGTCTTCCGCGGGAGTCTGCGGAGGCGATTTGCTGATGTCGTCCTCGAGCCTGTCGAGATGGGACAGGGCGTTCATGATGCCCTGTTCGATCTCGTTCTGGTCTTCCTTGTAGCCGTTGATCAGAACCTCGAGCTCCTCGATGCGGAGGCGGTACTTCTCGAGGTTCTGCTGCAGCAGGGCGTTTTCTTCCTTCAGGTCCGCGATGTACGCGACTGTCCGCTGGACTTTCGCTTCCAGGCTGCGGATCTGATCGAGGGTTACCATTCCCTACGCTCCGACGGCCTGCTTCGATTTTTCGACCAGCGCCTTGAAGGCTCCGGCGTCTTCTATTGCCAGGTTCGACAGGGTTTTGCGGTTTAACTGGATGTTCGCCCGCAAAAGTCCGTTGATGAACCGGGAATAGGTCATGCCCTCGGCCCTGCAGGCCGCGGAAATACGGGCTATCCACAGCCGGCGGAAATCCCGTTTCTTGTTGTGCCGGTCCCGGTAGGCGTAGGTGAGGGATTTCATGACCTGGTCTTTCGCGGTCCTGAAAAGCTTGCTCCGCTTGCCCCAGTACCCCTTCGCGCGGCCGAGTATCTTTTTTCTCCGGTCTTTTCTTCGTGTTCCGTCTATAGCTCTTGGCATTTTCGTGTGCTCCTTGTGTCGCCGTTAACCGTAGGGCAGAAGTCTCTTTACCCGCGCCTCTTCAACTTTGCAGAGTATCCCGCCGTGGCGGAGATGGCGCTTTCTTTTGGCGGCTTTCTTCGTCAGGATGTGCCTGAGTCCCTGTTTTTTGTATTTGACCTTTCCGCTGCCGGTAAGGGAATACCGTTTGGCGGCGGCTTTTCTGGTTTTCATTTTCGGCATAAACCTTGAACCTCTCCGTTCTATCTGACCTTTCTATTTCTTCCCTTTCGGGCCTACTACCATCGACATGAACCGTCCTTCCATGATGGGCTCCCTTTCCAGGACGAAGGTGTCTTCCAGGAGCCCCAGGACCTTGTCCAGAACGATCCTGCCGCGCTCCGTGTGCGCCATCTCGCGGCCGCGGAAGCGGATGGTGACCTTCACCTTGTTCCCTTCCTCCAGGAAATCCCGGACATGCTTGCTCTTGAACTGCAGATCGTGTTCCTCGATTTTCGGCTGCATCCGGATCTCTTTCATCTTGATGAGCTTCTGCTTTTTCTTCGATTCCCGGTTTTTTTTCTCCAGTTCGAATTTATATTTTCCGTAATCGAGGATCTTGCAGACCGGAGGGGACGCCTGGGGGGCAATTTCCACCAGATCCATTCCCGCTTCCGCGGCAAGCCTCATGGCTTCGACCGTGGCAACGACACCCAGCTGCTGGCCTTCGGCATCAATAAGACGCACTTCTCGAACCCGGATCTGATCATTGATCCTTAATTCTTTGGAAGACAATCGACCTCCTCTTCAAAGACGAACCCGACTATAGCATTTCTCGGGAAAAGAGTCAAACGGGAAAAACATTCCCGGATGACGGAAGACTATATCAGGAAAGAAGAAAATGTGTAAAGACCTAGCCGGTTCCTTCCAGCAGAAAACAGACCTCGTTCGCGAGCGCGTTGGCGCACGGGCCGCTTCTGACGCGTCCTCCGCGGAGGGACGTCTCCTTCAGGATCCGGATGCCCATGTCCCGGCACAGGACGAGAAAATCCTTGCGGGTGCACAGGTGGATGTTCGGAGTGTTGTACCACTGGAAGGGGAGCGCACGGGTCACGGGCATGCGTCCGCGGAACAGGAGACCCAGCCGGACCGGGAGGTAGCCGAAATTGGGGAAGTTGACCACCACTTTCCTTCCCACCCGGATCATTTCCCGGAGGAGGGCCACCGGATCCTGAACGACCTGCAGGGTGCGGCTCAGGATGACATAGTCGTAGCTGGCGGTGGAGTAGTCCCTGAGTCCTTCGTTCAGGTCACCCTGGAAGACCGAAAGGCCCTTCGCGATGCAGGTGACGATCATGTCCTCGCTGAGGTCCACACCCCTGCCGCGGACCTTTTTCGTCCCGATGAGGTGCCCGAGAAGATCGCCCTCGCCGCAGCCCAGATCCAGGACCGTGCTTTCCGGCTCGACGAAGCCGGCGATGGCGTCGAAGATGTCTTCCGCGGTTTTACGCGCCATACGCGGTCTCCAGGAACGATGTAATCAGTTTGCTTTGCCGCTCGGTTTCGATCAGAAACGAATCGTGTCCGTGGTGGCAGGCGAGTTCGGCGTACGACACGTCCTTTCCCTCCTTCATCAGGGCGAAAACCATCTCCTTCGATTGCGGGGGCGGATAGAGCCAGTCCGAGGTGAACGAAACGATGAGGAATTTCGCCTTCGTCCGGCGGAAAGCCAGGTCCAGGGATCCGTATTTTTCCCCCAGGTCGAAATAGTCCATCGCCTTCGATATGTAGATGTACGAATTGGCGTCGAACCGTTCGACGAACTTGTCGCCCTGGTACTCCAGGTAGCTTTCCACCTGGAACTGATCGGTGAAGTCGAAACCGTACTGCTCCTTTTCCTGGAGACGTCTGCCGAATTTGCGGTGCATCGACTCCTCGGAAAGGTAGGTTATGTGGCCGATCATGCGGGCAATCGCGAGCCCCCGGGCGGGAACGCTTCCGGTGTGGTAATCGCCGCCGTTCCAGCGGGGGTCGGAGGTTATGGCGTTGCGGCCCACCGCGTTGAACGCGATGCCCTGGGCCGTCAGCCGGGCCGTGGAGGCGAGGACCACCGCGGACTTTACCCGGTCGGGATACGCTGATGCCCACTCCAGGGCCTGCATGCCCCCCATGGAGCCTCCCGCCACGGCGAGAAGGCGGGATATCCCCAGATGGTCCACAAGCCGCGCCTGTACCTTCACCATGTCAGTTATTGTAATGACGGGGAAGCCGAGACCGTAGGGTTTTCCGGTGGCGGGATCGATGCTGGACGGGCCCGTTGTGCCCCGGCATCCGCCGAGGACGTTCGAGCATATGACGAAGTATTTGTTTGTATCGAAAGGCTTTCCGGGACCGACCATGGCGTCCCACCAACCGGGCTGCTTCTCCCCCGGATCGTTGTAACCCGCGGCGTGGGCGTCGCCGGAAAAGGCGTGGAGAAGAAGGACCGCGTTGGAGCCGCCGGCGTTCAAGGTGCCGTAGGTCTCGTACCGGACCGTCACCGGCGAAAGGACCCTGCCGCTTTCCAGCACCAGGGGGGCTCCGTCGCCGCCGAAGGTGAAATCCCGGGGCCGGACAATTCCTACTGAGTCTATCGCTTTTGTATCGTACATCGCCGGGACATCCTAAACGAGCGGCGCCGCGATTGTCAAGACGAGGCTCCTGTGATACCCTGCCCGCATGGCGCTTTTCCTGACGGCGGGGATCCCCGCGTTTCTCGTGCTCGTGCTGAACCTCTTTTTTTCCGGTTCCTTCGACGGGCGCTCGGCGTTCGGCTGGGCGGCGAAGGGCATACTCTGGTTTTTCCCGGGGATCGTCGTGTACCTCGGGCTGGCGGGTTTCGTTCCCGCCGCCTTCTCGGGATGGCCCCTGTACCTGTCCCGAACCCTGCTGGACCTGGCGCTTCCCGCGGCCATCGGTCTCGGGGCCTACCTTTTTTCCTTCCGGAAACAGCTCATAATAGACGGCGAAACCCAGTTCGTCCGGGTTTTTTCCTTTCTGACCGGGTTTTTCTCGCTTTTCGCGGTCTATGCCGCCGTCACCTACCCGGGGTGGTACGCGGGATACCTGTATTTTCTGCTTCCCCTGACGTGGATGGGCCTGATGACCGCCGCGGGCATCGCGGTGGGCGCGTTTTTTACGCTGGTGACGGGGCTGAGGTTCTTTTTTCCCGCCGCCGCGGCGGCCGCATTCCTGTTCGCCGGCCTGGTTCCCCTGCTGTACGTCCTGAATTACCGCTTCGCCGCCGTGCTGCCGGCTCTTTTCATCTTTGCCGGCAGCCTGCTCCTGGTGCCGAAAACCTCCGTCTTCCTGAAATAAAAAAAACCCGGTCCCGCGCTTCGGGGGACCGGGGCCGTGGAAAGGCGCCCGGGGCGCCCCGCCCGCTTTACGCCTGGCCTGCGGACCCCAGAACGTTGATGTTTTTGTGCTTGTACAGATCCTTCAGGGCGTCCCGGGCGGGGCCGAGGTATTTGCGGGGATCGAACTCGCCGGTTTTTTCCACCAGGGTTTTCCGCACCAGGGCGGTCATCGCGATCCGGGCGTCGGAGTCGATGTTGATCTTGCATACGGCGGACTTCGCCGCCTTCCGGAGCTGTTCCTCCGGGATGCCCACCGCGTCCTTCATGGCGCCGCCGAACTGGTTGATCATCTTTACGAATTCCATCGGCACCGACGAGGAGCCGTGCAGAACGATCGGGAAGCCGGGCAGCTTCTTCTCGATGGCCTCCAGGATGTCGAAGCGGAGCGGAGGCGGGATGAGAACCCCGTCGGCGTTGCGGGTGCACTGTTCCGGCTTGAATTTCGTCGCTCCGTGGGACGTTCCGATGGAAATGGCCAGCGAATCGACACCGGTCTTCGTGACGAAGTCGATGACCTCTTCCGGCCGGGTGTAGGTTGAATGCTCGTGGGAAACCGCGTCCTCGATGCCCGCCAGAACGCCCAGTTCGCCTTCGACGGAAACATCGTGCTTGTGGGCGTACTCGACGACCTTTTTGGTCAACGCGACGTTCTCCTCGTAGGGAAGGTGGGAGCCGTCGATCATGACGCTGGAGAAACCGTGCTCGATGCAGTCCTTGCAGAGCTCGAAGCTGTCGCCGTGGTCCAGATGCAGCACGATGGGGATCGGGTGGCCCAGCTCCTTCGCGTAGGCGACGGCGCCCTGGGCCATGTAGCGGAGCATCGTGGAGTTGGCGTATTTGCGGGCGCCGGAGGACACCTGCAGGATGACCGGGGATTTGGTTTCCACGCAGGCCTGGATGATGGCCTGGAGCTGTTCCATATTATTGAAATTGTACGCGGGGATGGCGTATCCGCCCTTCACCGCCTTCGCGAACATCGCCTTCGTATTGACGAGCCCGAGTTCCTTATAAGATACCATTGCGTGTCTCCCTGTCGTGGATTGACGATTTGCATCGAGTTTAGACAGCCCGGCGGGGGGTGTCAAGAGAGCCCCGTATTGACAACTCATGATGTGTCAATATGAAACAGTGAGTGTAATTGGGCTTATCGATATGTCAATATGACACACTTGCGGGTCTCCGAGGCCTCCGGCCGGGCCGGAAAGGCGATTTTCCCGGAGCCGACGGATATTCCCGGGCCGCCCGCGGGTCCGTCCCCGCGGGAATGCCGGGAGCGGAAAAATTCTTAATTGTATATAGGATAATAATATATCCTGATTTCCCCCGGCGTTTCGCTTCTCCCGATCGGAACGTCATTTCTTCCAAATCTTGGCACGGTTCCTGCTATATTATATGCGTTGAAAAAAATACGGTATATGGAGGTACAGTATGAACAGCCTTATCACCTATAAGCCCGTCGGAGCTTTCGACCTTTTCCGCGATTTCGACCGCGCCCTGGATTCCTTCTTTGTCGACACGCCGGTCTGGAACAGCCGGACCCCCGCGGTCGATGTCCGCGAGGAGGAAGGCCGCTACGTTCTGGAAGCGGAACTTCCCGGCCTGGGCGAGAAGGACGTGGAAGTGAAGGTCGAGGAAAACCTTCTGACCCTTTCGTCCGTGAAAAGCGGGGAAAAAGAGGAAAAGAAGGACGGTTATCTGATGCGGGAACGCTGCAGCGCTTCGTTCCAGAGGAGCTTCGTCCTGCCCGGGGATGTGGACCGGGAAAACATTCACGCCCGTTTCAGAAACGGCCTTCTGGTCCTGGAGCTCAACAAGAAACCGGAAGTGAAGCCGAAATCCATCGAGATAAAGACCGAATAACGGCGGACGCCGGGCTCACGCAGGGCCGGCCGGGAGTTCTTCCCGGCCGGCCTTTTTTTTAAGCCGGCGCCTTTCCTTCCGGGGCGGCAGCGGCCCGCAGGACCTCTTCCGTGAACAGGTCCTCGTCGTCCCGGCCGCCGGAGGGAACGGTGAAAATCCGGGGGCCGGCGCCGCCGAAAAGCGCCCGCACCTCGCGCAGAAGTTCGGGCCGGACCACGATGACGAGGGCGGCCGGGGGATCGCGGCGGATGGATGCGAAAACGGGGAAAAATCCTTTCCGCCGTTCCATCTCCAGGGGCCCGATTTCGTCGATGAAAACGGGGCTTTTCCCGGCGTCGATGTCGCGGCGGAGTACCTCGATGGCCCACGCGAAAGCGTCGGCCCGGAAAACGAAGCGTCCCCATCGCGGGCCGCCCGCCGGGGGATGCGGGGCTGTGCCGCTGTCCTCCGCGAGGAGCCGCCTTTCCCCGGACCCGGCGGATTCGGCGTGGAAGCCGGTCTTGCGGCCGTCGGAATCGAAGATCCCCGGCGCGAGGATGCCGCCGGGAGAAAGGCCCCGGGCGGCGGCCGCGGCGGCCAGCCGGCATCACAGGACGTTGGGGCCCCGTTTCAGAAGACCCGCCACAGCGGCGGAGGGGTCCTTCATCCGGGCCAGCAGAATGATGGCCATGATGACGAAGGGCTTGAAGCTCGCCTGGTGGTAGGTGTGGTTCTTGTAGGCGTCGAAGACCTTCGCGGTGACTTCGCCTTCCTTGCAGCTCACCCCGCTGATGTCGGCGGGCAGGCAGTGCATGTACAGCGCTTTGCCCCCCCGGGTCAGGGACATCATCCGGTCGTCGCATTCCCAGCTCTTGTGCCCTGCGTTGTTGGCCAGGGCCTCCTTTTCCAGCTCCTTCAGCCCCGCGGAGTCGCCTTTTTTCAGCAGCTCGGTCCGGCGCACCATGACCTTGAAGGGGGCCCAGCTTTTCGGGTACACCGCGTCGGCATCCCGGAAGGCCTCCTCCATGCTGCCGGTAACGGTGAAACGGCCCCCGCTGCCCCGGGCCTGTTTTCCGGAGAGCTCGACCACGTCGGGAAGGAGGTCGTAGCCTTCCGGCGCCGCCAGGCTGATGTCCATGCCGAACCGGGTAAGGAGGCCGATGATCCCCTGGGGGACCGAGAGGGGTTTGCCGTAGCTCGGGGAGTAGGCCCAGGTCATGGCGAGCTTTTTGCCCTTCAGCTTGTCGATTCCGCCGAAGTAGTCCACCAGCTTTGCCAGGTCCGCCATGCTCTGGGTCGGGTGGTCGATGTCGGACTGGAGGTTTACCACCGCGGGCCTCTGGTGCAGGACGCCGTCCGCGTGGGCTTCCTGCATCGCCTGGCCGAAGGCCCTCTGGTAGCGGTCGCCCTCGCCGAGGAAGATGTCGTCCCGGATGCCCACGGCCTGGGTCAGGAAGGATATCATGACCGCCGTCTCGCGCTCCGTTTCGCCGTGGGCGATCTGGCTGGTCTGTTCGTTCAGTTCCTGCAGGGACAGGCCCAGGGCGCTCGCCGCGGAGGCGAAACTGAACCGGGTGCGGGTGGAATTGTCCCGGAAAATCGAAACCGCCAGGCCGGTGTCGAATATGCGGGTCGACCGGCCCCCCTTGTGCAGTTCCTTCAAAATGTCCGCGACCAGCAGGATCGCCCTGAGGTCGTCGTCGCTGCGTTCCCAGGTCAGGAGGAAGTCCTTTTCATACATCGCCGGCCGGAGGTTTTCGAGCCCGGCCAGCCGAGATTCGAGTGCGGGAGATTTCATGGAAGACTCCTTGTTTTTCCGTGCTTTACACGTATCATATGCAGGGAAAACCCGTCGTTTGTAAAGACGCGGGAAGTGTCGCATGATGAGCTGAAAGGAGAAAGACCATGAGCGTCAAATTCGCGTTGACGGCCACGCCGAACCCCGTCAAATTCTCGCCCCTTCTGTACTGCGGCCCGGTGGAGAACGCGTTCCGCAAGGCCGCCGGTTTCGGCTACGACGGGGTGGAAATCCACCTCCGTGACACCGCCGACGTTTCGGTTGCCGGGGTCCGGAAGCTGATGAAGGAAACCGGCCTCGCGGTGACGACCCTGGGAACGGGCATCGCCGCCTTCGAGTACGGCATCAACTTTGCCCACCCCGACGCCGTGGTCCGCCGCAGGGCGGTGGACCACGTGAAGAAATTCGTCGACCTCGCGGCGGAGCTCGAAAGCGCCGTCACCATCGGCCTGATGACCGGCAAGGCGGGCAGGGATGCCGACCGGGAGACTCGGATATCGGCGGCGGGGGAGTGCCTTGCGGAGTGCCGCGCCGCCGCGGAAAAGGCGGGGGTGACTCTGCTGCTGGAGGCCCTGAACCGCTACGAGTCGGACTACATCGTTATGCAGGAGGATGCCGCGGACGCAGCCCGGAAGGCGGGGGGCGCTCCGTACAGGATCCTGGCGGACACCTTCCATATGAACATCGAGGAGAAGAGCATCGCCGAAACCCTGAAGCGTCTGGCGGACGTCATCGGCTACGTCCACTTCGCCGACTCCAACAGGAGATACCCCGGCAGCGGGCATACGGATTTCGCCGCGGCCGTTCGGGCTCTCCGGGAAACGAACTACGACGGCTACGTCTCCTTCGAATGTCTGCCCCTTCCGGACCCGGACACGGCGGCGCGGGAATCGATAGGATACATCAAAAAACTTCTGGCCCAGTAAATGTCCCGCGGTTGTGATAGAATGAAACCATATTTTATTCCAACGGGGAGGAAAGGGTTATGCAGAATATCGTACCGCTGATCATCCAGCTCGTGAGCGGAGCGGTGGGAGGGAACGTCGCGGGGTCCCTCTTCAAGAACCTGTCGCTGGGGACGTTGGTCAATTCGGTCGCCGGCATCATCGGCGGAGGCCTGGGCGGCCAGATCCTGGGCGCCCTGGGAATCGCTGCAAGCGGAGGAACGGACCTGGCCGGCATAATCGGCAGCATTGCCGGGGGAGGCGTCGGCGGCGGCGCTCTTCTGGCCATCGTGAGCCTGGTCAAGAAGGCGATGGGCAAGTAAGCGACGCCCGCGGAAAAAGCCGCCCGGTTTCGGGCGGCTTTTTTTTGTCATAGGAAAGAAGGGCCGCGCGGCGCGGAGCGCCGGAAAGGAATCGGGAAGAGGAATCTGCCTCCGATTCCGATTGACAGCTCCTCCCGGTTGACGCGACAATGATTCCATGAGCGGTTTGGTGATCCGCGGGGGACGGCTCGCGCTTCCCGGAAAGGCGGACCTGGTCCCCGGCGACATTCTCGTCCGGGACGGGCGGATAGCGGCGGTGTATCCCCGGGAAGGGGCGGCGCCCGAAGCCGCGGGGGCGGATGTCTTAGACGCGGGGGGGCTGGATGTTTTTCCCGGCGGAATCGATCCCCACGTCCACTTCGACGATCCCGGCTACACCCATCGGGAGGACTTCCTCCACGGCACCGCCGCCGCGGTTTCCGGCGGCGTCACGACAGTCATCGACATGCCCTGCACCTCGGTGCCTCCCGTCACCTCCGAAAAAAACCTGCGGGAAAAGCTCGCGGCGGTCGCCCCGAAGGCATTGGCGGATTTCGGGTTTTACGGCGGAGTATCCGGAGGTGTCTGGCGGGCGGGGGCCCGGGAGGCCATGGGTTCCCTCGCCCCCTTCGTGCGCGGGTTCAAGGTCTACGCGGCCAGCGGCATGGACAGTTTCCCCCGCCTGGGTCCCTTCGAGATCGAGGACGTCCTCTCCATCGCGAAAAGCCTGGGGCTGCCCGTTCTGCTCCACGCCGAGGACGGGGAATACGTCGCCCGGGCCGCGGAAAGGGCGGCGCAGGCCGCCGGAAGGAACGCCGGCCCGCGGGACTACTACCTCTCCCGGCCGGAAACCGCCGAGCTCCTCGCGGTGCACGCGGCGGCTCTCCTGGCACGGCGCACCGGGGCGGACCTTCACGTGGTGCATCTCGCGACCGCCGAGGGGGCTCCCGTCCTCGCCGCCGCCGGGGCCACCTGCGAAACCTGCCCGCATTATCTCGAGTTCGACCTCGCCGATTTCGAGCGGGCGGGCTCGGCGCTGAAGGCGGCGCCCTGCGTCAAGCCCGGCCAGCGGGAAGCGCTGTGGCGGGCCCTGGCCGCAGGCGGCATCTCCTTCGCCGCGTCGGACCACGCCCCCGCGCCGCCGGAGGAGAAGAACACCGGGTCGATCTGGACCGATTACGGCGGCATCCCCGGCACCGGGGTCCTGTGGCCGTACCTGTACTCCGAAGGCTTCCGCGCCGGCCGCCTCGGTCTGGCCCGGTTCCTCGCGGCGGTTTCGGAGAACGCGGCGAAACGCTTCGGCCTGGGTGAAAGGAAAGGATCGATCGGGGCCGGCAGGGACGCGGACCTTATCCTCGTCGATCCCGCCGGGTCCTGGACGGTGCGGGGCGGGGATTCTCCGTCGAAAGGGAAAATCACCCCTTTCGAAGGAAGGACGTTCCGGGGACGGATCGTCCGGACCCTGCTCCGGGGTCGGGCGGTCTGGGACGGGGACACGGGGATTGCCGCGGATCCGGGAACGGGGCGGTTTCTTCCGCGGAGGGAGGGTGCCCTGTGAATGACGAAAAGGACTTCGCCATGGTGACGACCCGGGGAGGCGACCGGGGGGAAACCTCCCTCTACAACGGGGAAAGGCGCAGGAAGGACGACCTTCTCTTCGAGGCCCTGGGCGACCTGGACGAGCTTTCCTCCTTTCTCGGCGCGGCGCGGGCGGCCGGCGCGGCCGAGGTTCCCGGGAGGCTTCCGGACGGCCTCGTCGAGGGCTTCCAGCGAAACATTCTCCGGATCGGCGCGCGGATCGCGACCCCCCCGGACGACCCCCTGTCCGCGACCCTGAAGCCGGTGACCGGGGCCGACGTGGAAGACCTGGAGGGGGAGGAAAAGAGGCTCCTTCTCCGGACGCGGATAGAGCCCGTTTTCGTACTTCCCGGGGGTTACGCGGTTTCGGCGGCCGTCGATGTCGCCCGGGCGGTCTGCCGCAGGGCGGAAAGGCGGCTTGTATCCCTGATCCGGGACCGGGGGAGGACGGAACTGGCCGACGCCCAGCGCTACCTGAACCGCCTCTCGGACTTCCTGTTCGTCCTGGCCCGGAACCTGGACGGGGACGGCGGGCGGTGAGCGCGGCGGAAACCTGGTGCCTGGGCGGCGGACCTCTGGCCGACGGCGCCGGGGTCTTTCACGATCCCGGCGGACTCCTCATCCGGGGCGGGAAAATCCTCGCGGCGGGGCCCTTCGCGGAAATCTCGGCGGGGGCGGAAAAGACCGTCCACACCGGGGGCCGTCCGGTCCTGCCGGGGTTCGCGAATTTTCATCATCATCTCTACTCGTTCTTCGCCCCGGGCATTTCCCCCGTCGGGCCGGCGGACACCTTCCGGGGAATCCTGGAGAACCTCTGGTGGCCCCTGGACGCGGCCCTGGACGAGGAATCGGTGTACCTTTCGGCCTTGGCGGGGCTCATGGAATCGGTCCGGTGCGGCGTCACCGCGGTGTTCGATCATCACGCGTCCATGGGGTGTGTCCGGGGCAGCCTGGCCGCCGTCCGCCGGGCTTTCGACGAGGCGGGTGTCCGGGGAGTCCTGTGTTTCGAGACGTCGGGCCGCCGCGGCGGGGCCGGGACCCGGAGCCACATCGAAGAAAATCTCTCCTTCGCCGCTTCGCTGCCCCGGCCGGAGAGGGGGAAGACGCCCTTTGTGAGGGCCGCGCTGGGGCTCCACGCGAATTTCACCCTTTCCGCCGCGGAGATGGGGATGGCCGCCGGGGCCCTGCGGGAATTCAGGACGGAAAAATCCGGAGCGCTCTCCGTCCACGTCCACTGCGGCGAGGCCCGGGACGATCTTGATTTCTGCCGGGCCGAAGGCTTCGCCGGGCCCGTGGACCGTCTTGCGTCCTTCGGGCTCCTGGACGGGGATGCCGTCCTCGTTCACTGCGTGCACCTGGCCGACCGGGATTACGACGTCCTGCGGGAGGTAAAGCCCGTCGTGGCGGTGAATCCCGAATCCAACGCGAACAACCGGGTGGGCTTCCCGGATTTCCGGAGGCTGCCCGGCTTCGTCATCGGCACCGACGGAATGAGCGGCGACATGATCGCCTCCTGCCGGGCCGCGGTTCTGCTGTGCGGGGAGCGGGGCCTGGGTCCCGGCCGGCTGGGCCGGGCAGTCTTCGACGAGGGGCGCCGGGTCCGGGAACGGTTCTTCCCCGGCACGGGGGTTTTCCGTCCCGGCGCGGCGGCGGACATCGCGGTGCCCGATTATGTGCCGCTGTCGCCGGTCCGGGAGGACAACATCCCGGGTCATCTGATTTTCGGCGCGAAAAACGGACGGGCCTGGATGACGGTCTGCGGCGGCCGGGTCCTGTGGCGGGACGGCGTTTTCACCGGCCTGGACGAGGCGGACATCCTCGGGCGGGCCGGCCGCGCGGCGAAGAGCCTTTACCGGAGGTATCATGGCTGAGCTTTCCCTGACGGTGACGGGTGTCCGCTTTCCGAACCCCGTCCTGACCGCGGCGGGGCCGAACGTCCTCGGTCTGCGCCTGATGCTGGAGGCCGCCGCGGGCGGCGCGGGCGGCGTGGTCGCGAAGACCCTGTCGGTCCGCCCGGCCCGGGATCCCCGGCCGACCATCCGGGGCATTGCCGCCGGGGGACTTTCGAACTGCGAAACCTGGTCCGAAACCGATCCGGACCTTTATATGGAAGAACTGGCGGAGGCCCGGCGGCGGCTCGCCGCGGCGGGGGTGCCGCTTTTCGTATCCGTGGGATACCGGGCGGAGGACGTTGCGTCCCTGATCCGCCGGGCGGAAAAGGAAGTCGACCCCGCCGGCTACGAGTTTTCGACCCACTACACAGGCGGCTCGGTGGAGCCCCTGGTGGATGTGGCGAAGGCGGCCCGCCGGGCTGCGGACAAGCCCCTGTGGATGAAGCTTTCCCCCGCCTTTCCGGCCCTGGAGGAGCTCGTCCGGCGGGCGGAGCCCTACGTGGACGCCTTCGCGGCGGTCAATTCCTACGGTCCCGTTCTGGACATCGATCCGGAAAACCCGGGCCCCCGCCTGGGATCGCCGGAAGGATACGGCTGGATGTCCGGCCCGCCCCTCCTGCCGATGGCCCTCCGGGTCGTCCACCTGGTTTCCCGGACGACGGAAAAACCCGTGATCGGGGTCGGCGGCGTGGAACGGGGTGAGGACGCGGTGAAGCACCTCATGGCCGGAGCGTCGCTGGTGCAGATCTGCTCCGGGGCGATCAGGAAGGGAAGCTCCGTGTACGGCCGGGTCGCCGCGGAGCTGGGGGCCTGGCTCGACGCCCACCCCGGATACCCCGCCGGGCTCCCGGACATCCGGGGCCTGTACGAGAAGCGGCTCCGGCTCCGGGACGGCGGGGAGCCGGACCCCGGCGGCGGACGGGAAGGCAAAAGCGGCGGGCCGCAGGAGCCCCGCGGCACCGTGCTGCGAGTGGATCCGGACCTCTGCACCCTGTGCGGCGCCTGCCTGTCCCGCTGCGTGCAGGGGGCCCTGTTCCGGGGGGAAAAGGCCGTTTTCGCCGACCCCGCGCGGTGCATCGGCTGCGGCTACTGCGCCGATTTCTGCCGCTTCGGGGCGATGGAGCTTCGGGCGGGGAGTTGATCCGGACCGGTTCATTTGACGAAGGGTGAACCGATAAAGTACAATCTCGCTGTAAAAAGAAGGAGCCCTCATGGACCCGAAAAAAATTCAGAAGCTCGCCGCCGACTACTCCCGGCACACTGCGGAGAACCTCTCGGCCATCGTCAGGATCCCCTCGTTTTCGGGGGACGAAAAAAACGTCATCATGAAACTTCAGGAACTCTGCAGGGAAGCCGGCTGCGACGAGGTCCGCGTCGACGGGCTCGGCAGTCTGATGGCCCGGGTCGGGTCGGGTCCGAAGAAGCTCGTCGTCGACGCCCACGTGGACACCGTCGGCGTGGGCGACCCGTCCGCGTGGAAGCACGACCCGTTCTCCGGCCTCATCGCGGACGGCCTGGTGCACGGGCGCGGTGCCTCGGACCAGAAGGGCGGCGCGGCCTCGATGCTGACCGCGGCCCGGATCCTGAAGGACCTGGGCTACAGGGGGGAGTATTCCGTGTACTTCACCTTCACCGTCATCGAGGAGGACTGCGACGGCATGTGCTGGAAGTACCTCATCGAGGAGGAGAAGTTCGTCCCGGACTTTTTCGTCAGCACCGAGCCGACTTCCTGCCGGCTGTACCGGGGACACCGGGGCCGCATGGAAATGGAGGTTTTCTTCAAGGGCGTTTCCTGTCACGGCTCGGCGCCGGAGCGGGGAGTCAACGCGGGCTACAAGGCCGCCCGGGGCGCCCTGGCCCTGGAAAAGCTCAACGATGCGCTCCCGCCCGACGACGACAGGTTTCTCGGCAAGGGCACCATCGTGGTGTCCCAGATCAGGGCCCACGGCCCTTCCCAGTGCGCCGTGCCCGACCAGGCGAGCCTCTACATCGACCGGCGCCTCACCTGGGGGGAGACGAAGGAAACCGCCGTGGACCAGGTCCGGAAGGCGATCGGCGCCGACCTGGACCGGGTGGAGATTCCCTATTACGACAAGCCGGGATGGAAGGGAACCGCCTACGGCCAGGAGCTGTATTTTCCCACCTGGAAGCTTCCCGCGGATCATCCGCTCGTCGCCGGCGGCGTCCGTGCGTACAGATCCCTGTACGGCCGGGACCCCCTGATCGACAAATGGACCTTCTCGACCAACGCGACAGCCGTCGCCGGACGGCACGGGATACCGTCCATCGGTTTCGGGCCGGGGGACGAGAACCAGGCCCACGCCCCGAACGAAATAAACCGGATTTCGGACCTTGAAACCGCCTCCGCCTTCTACGCCATGCTGCCCTACGCCCTGGAGGAAGGCCGTGGCTGACGCCGCCGGGCGGCGATCCGGATCCGGCATGCCGGGCAGCCCGGTTTTCCGCTGCCACGAGTGCGGCCGCATCTTCCCGCTTGAGCCGGGTATCCTGGTCTGTCCGGACTGCGCGCGCAGACAGGAGGAGGGAAAACCCCTGCGGGGTATCCTGGAGGTGGCGTGGGATTACGGGGAAATCCGGAAAGCGGGAGTTTTCGACGGATCCCCGGTCCTGCCGGTGGAAAAGGAGTTTTTTCCCCCCGTTCCCGTTGGCGGCACCCCCCTGTGGAGACCGGAGCGGCTCCGGGCGCTTTTGGGCCTTCCGGGCCTTTTCGTCAAGGACGACGGAGGGAACCCGACGGGCTCGTTCAAGGACCGGGCTTCGTTTCTCGTGGCGGCCTTCGCCCGGAAGCACGGGATAGGTAAAATCGCGGTGGCGTCCACCGGAAACGCCGCGTCTTCCATGGCCGGGATCGGCGCCGCCGCGGGCCTGGGGGTGAAGATCTTCATGCCCCGCAGCGCCCCGAAGGCGAAAATGGTCCAGAGCCTCCAGTACGGCGCCGACGTGACCGCCGTGGACGGAAACTACGACCTGGCCTACGAGACCTCCCTTGTGTACTGCCGGGAGCATCCGGACACCCTGTCACGGAACACTGCCCAGCAGCCGCTCACCATCGAGGGCAAGAAAACCGTGTCCTATGAAATCTTCGCCGCCCTCGGGGGGCTTCCCGACAGGGTGTACGTATCCGCCGGGGACGGGGTCATCCTCGCCGGGGTTTACCGGGGCTTCGAGGACCTGGTCGGTCTCGGCCTGGCGGACCGGGTTCCCCTGGTCGCCGCGGTGCAGGCCGCCGGAAGCGCGGCGCTGGCGGACGCGCTCCGGAGGGGCGATTTTTCCGGTCCCATCGCGGCCCGGACGGTGGCGGATTCCATCGCGGTGGACGTGCCGCGGAACGGCTACCACGCGCTGGCGAAGCTCCGGGCCCACGGGGGCCGGACGGTGGTCGTTTCCGACGGCGAAATCCTGGATGCCCAGAGGACCCTGTCATCCACGGCGGGGATATTTTCGGAGCCCGCGGGGGCGGCGGCCTTCGCCGGCTTTCTGCGGGACCGGGACGGGATCCGCCCCGGGGAAAAGGTCGTCGTCCTGTGCACCGGCAGCGGGCTCAAGGACATCGGCGGGGCCCTGGCGGCCCTGGAGCGTCCGCCCCGGGATATCCTGAATGAGGTCGGGGGCTGAGATGGCGGCGGCTTCGGTTCCGCGGGTGGACGCGGCGGAAAAGACCTCCGGCCGGGCCCTCTTCATCTCGGACCTCCCTTTCCCCGGCATGCTCCACGGGCGGCTCCTGCGGTCCTCCCGCCCCCGGGCCCGGATCCTCCGGGTGCGGACGCCGGCGCTTCCCCCCGGGTACGCCGTCGTGGACCGCCGGGACGTTCCGGGAAAAAACCGGGTAAAGATGCTCGTCGACGACCAGCCGGTGTTCGCCGGGGAGGAGGTCCGTTACATCGGGGAGCCCGTCCTGCTCGTGGCGGGTCCGGACCGGGAAGTCCTCGACCGCCTCCTCCGGGAAACGGAAATCGACTACCAGGACCTTCCCGCCGACTTCGATCCGGTTTCCGGAGCCGAGGACCCGCCGCGGCTCGCCGCGGATTACCGTATCGCCAGGGGAAACCCGGACGTCGCCTTCGCCGCCGCGGAGGAAATCTTCAGCGAGGTTTTCGAAACCGGCATCCAGGAGCAGATGTACCTCGAGCCCCAGGGGGTCACGGGGATCTGCGAGGGCGGCCGCGTCACCGTGTACGGTTCGATGCAGTGTCCCTTTTACGTGAAGAACGCCCTGATTCAGGCCTTCGGCCTGCCCGCCGACCGGGTCCGGGTCGTCCAGACGACGACGGGCGGGGCATTCGGCGGCAAGGAGGACTATCCGTCCATCATCGCGTGCCAGGCCGCGGCGGCGGCGCGCAAGACCGGCCGGCCCGTCCGGCTCGTTCTCGACCGGGAGGAGGACATCCGTTTCACGCCGAAGCGGCATCCCTCCCGGATAACCGTCACCGCCGGATTGTCGGGGACCGGGGAGGTCATGGCCCTCGACGTGGACACGATCCTCGACGCGGGGGCCTACACCGGGTTGTCGCCGGTGGTGCTGCAGCGGGCCATCTTCGCGGCCGCCGGGGTCTACAATTTCCCGAACGTCCGGGTCCGCGGGCGGGCGGTGCTGACGAACAACGTCCCCACCGGCTGTTTCCGGGGCTTCGGGGCGCCCCAGGCCTTTTTCGCCGTCGAGATGTTCATGAACCGTCTTGCCCGGCGGCTGGGCCTCCGGCCCGACCAGATCCGCCGCCGGTACATGGCGAAGCAGGGGGACCGGACCCTCACCGGCGGCGTCTTCCACGACCCGGTGAAGCTGGAGGAAATGCTGGACCTGGCCCTGGAGAAGAGCGGCTTCGTTTCCAGGTGGGAGGCCGCCGAGGCCCGGCGGGACGGCCCGCCGGGACCATCCCGTCCCGCCGCCGGCGGTGAGGACTCCGGCCCCCGGCGGGGCATCGGCCTTTCGGTGTTTTTCCACGGCTGCGGCTTCACCGGATCGGGGGAGAAGGACCACATCAGGGCCCGGGTCAGGCTGGAAAAGCGGGACGGCCGGGCCGTGATCCGGGTGTCCAGCGTCGAAATGGGGCAG
>CAZGUL010000011.1:0-20228 GCA_964529055.1 uncultured Spirochaetaceae bacterium | reverse complement strand
GAGCATGTTCCGCAGCCGCGGGCTCGTGTTGATCATCGTCAAACGGACGGCGGCGCTATGCTGCCGGTCGATGATGACCTCCTCCATCGCGTCGACGAAATCCTCGTCGCGCTCCTCGTCCACCCCGAAGTCGGCGTCCCGGGTTACGCGGAAAAGGATGTTCTCCGCGATGTCGTACCCGGGAAAAAGCCTGAACGCGTGGTCCAGGACGACGTATTCCAGCAGGGTGAAATATTTCCTGCCGTCCTTTCCCGGCAGATAAAGGATCCGCGGCAGCGAAGAGGGCACGCGGACGACGGCGACGCGCGGCCCCTCCCGGCCGTCGACGACGTCCTCCCGGGGCTCCAGCAGAAACGCGGCATGGAGATTGAGGTTTCCCGCGGAGGGAAAGGGGGCTCCTTCCTCCACCCGCACCGGCGTCAGCGCGGGAAAGATTTCCTTTTCGAACAGGTCCCCGAGAAAGGACGACTGTTCCTCCCGGCAATCCCGGGGATGCAGGAACACGAGACCGTTCTTCGCCAGTTCGGGGAACACGTCCTCGTGAAGACAGCGGTACTGTTCGGTCGATACCTTCCTTGTTTCCCGGAAAATCGCCGCGATCTGCTCCGGGGGGCTCATGCCGGCGGGACACGCGGAATAATCTCCGGAAAGGACCTGTCTTTTCAGGGCCGCGACCCGGACCTGGAAAAACTCGTCGAAGTTGGAGCTCACGATGCACAGGAATTTCAGGCGCTCCAGAGGTTTCGTGTTTCCGTCCAGGGCCTCGTTCAGAACCCGCTTCTGGAACTCCAGCCAGCTGAGCTCCCTGTTGAAAAACGGTACGCCCTTCGTTTCCTGGTTTTTTTTCGCAGCAGCCATAGTCGCCGTTCCTTTTACACGAGACGGATTCGGTAACCGAAAACTTCCTCGAACATTTCGCTCTTGAGCCGGAGCCCCGTCCGCTCGACCGCGGGATCCCCGTCGTATTCCGCGTGAATCAGGATCTCGTCGTCCTGCTTGTCCAGCCGCAGAACGGGAATTTTCTGCGAATGCCCGCGGTCAAGCCCGTCGGCCAGTCTCAGGATCGCGGCGAGCTTCAGCACCAGGATCCTTTCCTCGCGCCGGAGGGAGGCCAATCCGCCGCTTTCGGACACCCGGGAGGTTTTTCCGTGAAGGCGGACGACGCTGGACATTATCCTGATGTCGTCCCGAGAGTAGCCGAACATTTCCGAGTGGGACAGGATGTACTGGCCGTGCCGGTGGTGCTGGAAGGTGCTGATGTAATTCCCGATGTCGTGCAGAATCGCCGACGCCTCCAGAAGAAGCCGCGCGTGAAAATCCAGACCGTGATCGTCCTTCATCTGGTCGAATATATCCAGCGCGAGCCGCGCCACGTGCATTCCGTGTTCCTCGTCGAAATGGAATTTCCTGCCCAGGCTCACCGCCGACGCGATGACCTGGGAATAAAAATGCCGTTCCACCGCCCGATTCGCATCCAGCGCGAAGCTCAGGATGACCCCTTCCCGGAGGCTCACGTCGGGTACCAGGAGGCTGTCCGCGGACGTCGATTCCAGGAAATGCTTGTAGAGCAGGAGCGCGGGAACCAGGCCCTCGGCCTCGTTGTAGGTGACCTGCAGCATTCCCACGCACTCGTCCAGCGTCAGCTTCTGCAGGCGGGCGAGAAAGTCCAGAAACGCCTTTCGCTGAATCACCGCGTAATGCTTGTGGATTTTCGTACCGACTTTCTCCGCCGCAAGCCGCGCGTCCCCGCCGACGGCCACGAAGTATTTGATGCGGGAAAGCCGGAATTCGGCGTCCAGGATTTCGCCCATGTTCCGCATGTTCTCGCGGATGTACCCTTCGATGTTGCTGTAAATGCCCGCGTCGGGATTCAGGTGCTGCTCGATCCGGACGGTGCCGATCCGCAGCGAATGGGCCGCCACCATCCGGCCCCGCCGGAGCAGCATGATTTCCGTCGAGCCGCCGCCCACTTCGATGATAAGGCTGTTCGTCCGCGCCATATCGCCCCGCATGTCCTTGACGGCGTGGAGCACGGCCAGGTAGGTCAGATGGTTTTCCTCGATCCCCTCCAGCACGTTGATTCTGAACCCGGTCCGCAGAAAAACCCGGTCGATGAAGGCGTCGCGGTTTTTCGCCTCCCGGATGGCGGAGGTGGCGATCACCCGCACGTCCTCCGGGGGTATCCGCCATCCGTTCAACAGCTCGGCGTACCCGGCGAGAATTCGCAGGGACAAAAGGACGGTTTCCCGGCTTATCCTGCCGGACATGAAAACGTCGCGGCCGAACGGCACCGGTTTGACGGCCCTGTCGATCCGGCGCAGTTCGCCCGACGAGTCTATTTCCGCGATGACCATGCGTATGGCTGTGGACCCCACGTCTATGACGGCGGCCAGCTTGGCTTTTTTCATCCTTCAATATCCAGAAGATCGTATTTGAACTTCAGGCGCAAAATCCTCTCCGTTCCCCGATCGATGTCTTCCTCGGTGAGCTCGCCCTCGGCCACCAGGTTTTCAACCAGGTCTATCATCTCGCGGATGGGATACCGGAGATACACCAGCATGATATCCACCCCGGCGATTATCGCCGTTTTCACGGTTTCCCTGACCGAATAGTTCCGGGAAATGGCCCCCATTTCGATGCCGTCGCTCATGATGACCCCGTCAAAACCGAGCCGGTTTCTCAGAATATCCGTTAAAATCCTTTTCGACAACGTCGCGGGAAACTCTCCGTCGATGGCCGGGTACAGGATGTGCGCCGTCATCACCGCGCCGATGCCCGCGTCGACCGCGGCCTTGAAGGGCAGAATATGCGTTTCCAGGAGCTCATCGGCGGTGGCGTCCGCGACCGGAAGACTTTTATGGGAATCGACGCGGGTGATTCCGTGGCCGGGAAAATGCTTCGCCACCGGGATCAGCTTCGCGGCCGCGGCCGCGTCGACATAGGCCCGGGCGAAGCGCGAAACCTGCTCGGGATCGCCGCCATAGGAACGGTCGCCGATGACGGAACGGTCGGCCGCGTCGGTCAGGTCGAGGACCGGCGCGAGATTCATGTTGAGGCCGAGCTGCTTCATCTGCACGGCGTTGATGTAGGCGAAAAGGCCGACAAGGCTCGCGCTGCCGCTCCTGCCGAGCTCGTACTGGCTCGGAAGCCGCACCATCCCCCCGAAAGGGAACGCAGTCACCCGTCCTCCTTCCTGGTCGGCGCAGATGAAGGGGCCGACACCCCCCGTTGCCTCCGTCAGCGTGGAATGCACGAGCCGCGAAAGCGTCCTGACGTCGTCGGAGTCCCGGTAATTCCACTTGTACAGGATGACCCCCGCCGGTTTGTTTTCCCGGAGAAGCTCCTCGGTTTCTTCGCGGGAAAAATTCCGGGGAATGAACGTGATGAATCTCTGGGCAATGCGTTCCCGCAGGGTCATCCGCCGCATCAGCGCCGCGAACCGGGGGTCCCGGGGCGCGGCCGGAACGGCCGCATCCGGCCCGGCTGCGGGCGCCGCCGCTTCCCGCCGCGGCGCTTTTGTTTCGGCGGCGGCCGCAGGGGACGGCGCAGCGGATGCGTACGCGGGGTCAGGTTCTTTTTCCGCGGTTTTTTCGGTGCCCGTCGTCGCACAGCCGAGCACCAGACCGCAGACCATGATAACCGTGAGCCGCCGCATTCCGGACCCCTCTAAGAAGTCGTTTTTTCCCGGTCCCCCGGACCGGGGAACATTTCATTCACGATTCAGGCTCTCCTGCAGCAGGGTCCTGGCGAGACGCGGGTCCGCCCGTCCCGAGGTTTCCTTCATGACGATGCCGATGAGAAAACCCAGAGGTTTCTCGTCCCCCGCCTTTACCGCTTCCGCCGCCCTGGGATTCGCGGCCAGGACCTTTTCCACCACCGCCTGCAGTTCGGAGGTGTCGTTCATCTGCACCCAGCCCTTTTCACGGATGATCTCGGCGGGATCCTTGTCCTCCTCGAACACGGCCTCCAGGGTCTGCTTCGCGATCTTCCCGTGGATTTTACCGGTCCTGAGAAGATCCAGAAGTCCGGCGAGCCGGCTTTCCGAAAGCGGACAATCCGCGAGCCGCAGATTCAGACGGTTCAGAATTTTCTGGACATCCGTCTGGAGCCACGAGGCGGCGGTCTCCGGATCGGCGCCGAGGGACACGGTTTTCTCGAAAAAGTCGGCACCGCTTTTTTCGGCGGTAAGGAATTCCGCGGCCGCCTCGGACAGCCGGTAGTCCGTGACGAACCTTTCCCTCCTGGCCTCCGGAAGCTCCACCAGGGAGTTCTCGACCGTTTCGAGAAAGGCCGGGTCCGGGCGGAAGGGAGGAAGGTCCGGCTCGGGAAAATAGCGGTAATCGTGGGCGCTTTCCTTGGTACGCATCGGCTCGGTGGCGTTCCGGTTTTCGTTCCACAGCCGTGTTTCCTGCGTTATCGTGCCGCTCCGGCCCAGAATTTCCTTCTGCCGCTGTATTTCGTAATTCAGGGCCAGTTTGACGAAGCGCGACGAGTTGAGGTTCTTGATTTCCACCTTTCTGCCCAGGCCCCGCCCCCGGAGATTGACGGAAACGTTCGCGTCGCAGCGCATCGAGCCCTCTTCCATGTTGCCGTCGCAGACGCCGAGATAGCGGATGGTCCTGCGGAAATTCTGCAGCAGGAGCTCCGCCTCCTCGCCGATCTCCAGGTCCGGCTCGGTGACGATTTCAAGAAGCGGAGTGCCGGCCCGGTTGTAATCCAGCAGCGACTTGTCCCCGGCGTGGATCATCTTTCCCGCGTCCTCTTCCAGGTGGACCTCGTGGATCCGGACGCGTTTTTTCCGTTTTTCGATCTCGATCTCCAGGTACCCGTTCCTGCCCACCGGGGACGCGAACTGGGAAATCTGGTAATTCTTCGGCATGTCGGGATAGAAGTAATTCTTCCGCTCGAAAACCGCCTCGGGACTGAGCTCGCAGTGGAGAGCCCGGGCCACCACGTACGCCATCCGCATGGCCTCCCCGTTCAGGACCGGCAGCACGCCGGGGTAGCCCATGCAGACCGGGCAGACGTTCGTGTTCGGCTCGTCCCCGAATTTCGCGGGGCAGCCGCAGAAAACCTTCGACTCCGTGAGAAGCTGGATGTGGATCTCCAGGCCGATGAAAGACTGATACACGGTTTAACTCCAGTCCGGCTTGTACGCCGGAGGCGTCGGACACGGGAACGCCGATTCGTACCGGGCCGCCGCCTCAAAAAGCCGGGCCTCCTCGAATGGCGGGGCCATCATCTGCACTCCCACGGGAAGACCGTCCTCGATGCCGGCGGGAAAACTCAGGGCCGGCAGACCCGCCAGGTTTGCGGCGGTGGTGAATTTGTCCGCCACCTTCTGCTGGAAAGGATCCAGGCCGGCCGCGCCCCGGCGGAAGGCCTGGGTCGGAAACACGGGCATCAATATCATGTCCACGTTCCCGAACTCCCTCTCGAAATCGGCCCGGATCGCAGTCCTGATTTTCTGCGCCCGCTGATAATACTGGTCCTGGAAGCCCGAGCGCAGAACGTAGGTCCCCAGGAGGATGCGGAGCTTGACCTCCGGCCCGAAACCCTCGCTGCGGGCCTTCCGGACCAGCTCCTCCGGGTTGCCCGCGTATTCCGGCCGGCTGCCATAACGTATGCCCGTGTAGCGGGCCAGGTTCGCGCTGGCTTCCGCGGTCGCGATGGTGTAGTAGACGGGAACGCAATACTCCATCATCGGCAGCCGGATCTCGTTTACCGTGTAGCCGAATTCCCGGAATGCCGCGATCGTTTTCCCGTACGCCCGCTCCACCGCCGGCTCAAGGCCGAGCTCGCCGCCGAGCACCCCGATCCGCTTTCCCGCGGGTTTTCCCGACGGCGCGTACTCCAGGGATGAGTGATCCCTTTCGTCCCTGCCGCGGATGATCCGGAACACCTCCTCGGCGGCGGCGGCCGTCCGCGCGCAGACCCCCACGACGTCCAGGGACGACGCGTACGCGGTCAGCCCGTACCGGGAAACCGCCCCGTACGTGGGTTTCAGCCCGACGACCCCGCAGAACGCGGCCGGCTGCCGGACCGAGCCTCCCGTGTCGGAACCGAGGGCGAACGGCACCAGGCCCGCGGCGACCGCCGCGGCGCTTCCGCCGGAGGAACCGCCGGCGACGCGGCTCTCGTCCCACGGGTTGTTCGTGACTCCCAGGGCGGAGTTGTCCGTAGACGAGCCCATGCCGAACTCGTCCATGTTCGTCTTGCCCACCATGACGGCGCCCCGGTCCTGCAGTTTTTCCACCGCGGTCGCCGTGTACGGCGAGACGAAATTCCGCAGGATTTTCGAGCCGCAGGTGAGGCCGAAACCTTTTACGGCCAGGATGTCCTTCACGGCGAACGGAACACCCGAAAGCGTCCCGCCGTCCGCGGCGTCCCGGAGACCCCGCTCGGGATCGAATTCCAGGAAGGCCCCGATCCTCTTTTCCGCCTCCCGCACGTAGGTGGTGAATTTTTTTCTCTTTTCCGTGTCGGACATGATCCGCCACTCTCGGAACTGCGATTCCATACGGCCTCTTTCCGGTTCGTGAATAAGTTACAGAACGTTCGGAATGACGATAAACCGATCTTCCCGTTCGGGCGCGTTTTCCAGCAGCGCGTCGGCGTTTTCGTTCGGAGCGGCCTTGTCGCTCCTGGTCCGGGTTTCCTTCAGCAGCAGGTGAGTGGTCGGAAACAGCGCGGAAACATCGACTTCCGCCATTTTGGAGAAATATTCCAGCATTTTCTCCACGCCTTTTCCCAGCGAATCGAATTCATCGTCGCTCAGATCGATGCTCGCGAGCCCGGCCGTTATTTTCAGCTCGGATTTATCCATGTTGCCAAACTATCGCATTCACTTTCCCCGCGTGTCAAGACAGTCCCGAAAAGACTTGTTAAGTTTATACAGCCAAAGAAAATGTTTTGTTTGACATTCCCCGTTATTCAATGTATTGTAAGATATTGAAGGAAAAAAACGACACGATCGCGCGAAAAGGCTGTCACCTGAGGCTGTACTTGAAAAAGGGCGGAAATCGGTGTATAAGACTGACCTTCACATTAGTGGATCATGCCGCATTCTTTCCCCGGTTTTAGCCGTCAGAGGTGTCAGGTGACGAAAAAAGATTTTCCCACGATACACTTTTACGACCAGGATTTCGTCGATTTGTACGATCAGACGTGGGCGCTTCTTCAGGATTTCTGGTTGAAAGGAACCACGGAAAACAGGTTCCAGAAGCAGTTTTTCAATTATATACAGAACAAGACGATAAATCAGTTCGAATCCATCATGTCGACCTTTTTTCTCGTCTATTCCAACCGGAATTATCCCGCCGCCCCCCAGCTCGACAATTTTTACGAGCGCCAGGAACCGTCCGGCGCCATCCGCGGCGACTATTCCATAACCGACGGCAAGCCGCACTTCACCCGGGACAATCCGGAAGGCCTCAATCCGCCGCTCTTCGCGTGGGCTGAATACAACATGTACCACAAAATCGGCAACAAGAAACGCATCAAGGAAATCATGCCCGTCCTGGAAAAATATTTTTCCTGGATCGAATCCGGATGGAAACGCGACAACGGATTGTACGAAGTCCCCATCGCGGCTACGAAAATGGACAACTCGCCGCGCAAGGGCGGCTGCTATCTGATCGATTTCAATTCCCAGATGGCCATGAAGGCGCTGTACATGTCCGAGCTCGGCGACATCCTGAACGACAAGGAAATCAGCTTCAAATACAAGAAGCACTACTTTTCTCTGAAAACCCGGATCAACAGCCTGATGTGGAACGAGGATGACGGTCTGTATTACGACCTGGACAAGGAACAGAACCAGCTCCGGGTCAAAACCATCGCGTCCTTCTGGCCCCTGCTCGCGGAACTTCCCAACGAGGCGAAGGCGGCTAAACTCCTGTCCCACATAAAAAATCCCGACACCTTCGGGACGGAACATCCCTTCCCGACCCTCGCGGCCGACGAGGCCGGTTTCGAAAAATCCGGAATGGGTTTCCGCGGGTCCGTGTATCCCCCCTTTACCTTCATGATGATCAAGGGCCTGGAAAAATACGGAGCTTTCGACCTTGCCCGGGCAAGCGCGATCCGTCACCTGTACTACATGCTGGACACACTCCATCCCGAAGGAAAGGAAAAGGGCAGCCTGTGGGAGGCTTACGCCCCCCGCGGTGAAGGTCAGGCGAAGTGGCCGGGAAAGGAGGGCTTTCCCCGGCCCCAGTTCCTGACCTACACGGCCCTCTCGACGATCGCCCTGATGATCGAAAACGTCGTCGGGCTCTACATCAGCCTCCCCAAAAAGACCGTGGATTGGATAATACCGACCCTGGAAATCATGGGCATCGAAAACCTGTCCCTGAAGCGGAATTTCATCACCATTCTCAGCAGCAAGAGCGGCCGGGGCTGGGAGATACGGCTCGAATCGGAAAAGCTGTACTACTTCACCATCGACATCCTGGGCAAAAAGAAGAAAACCCTCCCGATCCCGTCGGGCAAATGCTCCATGCTGATAGACAAACTGTGACGGAGACCCGTATATGAAGGGCTGCTTTCCCGGAAACACCTATGACACACCCGCGGCCGGCCGGCGCTATCCGTCCGACCGCTTTCTGTTCTGGACCCGCTGGAACCTGTATCCCCGCTTTTTCCGCATCGTTTTTCAGGCGAAGGCCCTTGCCGAGGCCGGCCGCTACGACGACGAGGCCTGGGTGCAATCCTCGTTAGGGGTCGTCCGCGACGTGGAGGGCTGCGGAGGCATGTTCCACATAACAGGTTTCGACAACATCCGGAAGACCCCGGGGCCCGTCGTGTTCGTGGGCAACCACATGAGCACCCTGGAAACCCTCGTTTTACCGTCGCTCATCGTGCCGATAAAGCCGGCGTCCTTCGTGGTCAAGGAGAAACTCACCCGCGGCCCCGTCTTCGGTCCCGTCATGCGGGCCGTGGACCCGATCACCGTGACCCGCAGGGACCCCCGCAAGGACCTTACCGACGTGCTGACCCAGGGGGCCGAAAAACTCGCCCGGGGGCGCTCCATCATCATTTTCCCCCAGAGCACCCGCCACGTCGTTTTCGACCCGGCCAAGTTCAACAGCCTGGGAGTCAAACTCGCGGCCCGGGCCGGGGTCCCGGTAATTCCTTTCGCGCTGAAGACGGATTTCTGGACCAACGGCCTCATCCTGCACGGTTTCGGCCCGCTGAAACGGAAGGAACCGATCCATATCGAATTCGGCGAAGCCGTGCCGGTTTCGGGCCGCGGGAAGGCCGAGCACGAACGGATCGTGGAATTCATCACCGGCCGCATGACTGCCTGGGGAATTCCCGTCGCCGCCGGAGCGGTCGCCGGGGAGTAACGGCCCGCGTCCTTTTCCGCTGTCTATTCCGCCAGTTCCAGGGCGAGCCGCGCCATGTCCCGGAACGAGGACTGCCTGTCGGCCGACGATACTGCCGTTCCCGCCGGAATGTTGTCGCTCACCGTCAGGATGGACAGGGCTTTCACGTTGAACTTCGCGGCCAGAGTGTACAGGATGGAGGTTTCCATCTCCACGGCGAGAACGCCGTATTCCGCCCACAGTTTCCAGGTTTCCGGGTCGTCGTCGTAAAAGGTGTCGCTGGAAAGGATGTTTCCCGCCTTTACCGCGATGTTCAGCCGTCTCGCCGCATCCACCGCCCGCATGAAAAGGTCGAAATCCGCCGTGGGGGCGTAATCCATTCCGCCGAAGCGCAGACGATTCATGGACGAATTCGTCGAGGCGCTCATCGCCAGGACGATGTCCCGGAGCGGAAGCTCCTTCTGCAGGGCGCCGCAGCTGCCGATCCGGATCAGGCGCCGGACGCCGTAAAAGGCGATGAGCTCATGAACGTAAATTCCGTGGGACGGCATGCCCATTCCCGTTCCCTGGACGGAAACCCGCCGGCCGCCACAGGTCCCGGTGTAGCCCAGCATGCCCCGGACCCGGTTGTAGCATACGGGATTTTCCAGGAAGTTTTCCGCCACGAACTGCGCCCGGAGAGGGTCCCCCGGCAGGAGAACCGTTTCCGCCACGTCGCCCGGTTTCGCCTCCAGATGCACGCTCATTCCTCCCTCCTCAGGCACCGCGCGACTTCTCCGATGAAAATGCGGTGATAGTCCTTGTTCGGGTACAGGTCCTCTATCCCCGGGTCCAGAAATAGCCGGGGATCGAAATCCTGGGAATAGATTTTTCTGCAGAGAAGAACGAGCCGGGCCTGCTCGAAGGTCACCGCTCCGCCGTCCAGAGCAACGGGGCGAAGCCCCGTCTCGGCCGCCTTGTCCGTGTCGCGCCCGGAATGGGAGCCGCAGAAATTCAGTATTTCCCTGTGGCGCTCCGCAAAGAACGAAAGCGAGAAATTTTCCGCCGCGTTCATGAACCCGAACGTGTGGCGGGTGGGCCGTACGAAACAGACAGCGACGGGCTTGCGCCACAGCACGCCGAGGCAGCCCCAGGAGGCCGTCATCGTGTTGTACGACGCCGGGGACCCCGCGGTGACGAGCATCCATCCCTTTCCCACCAGGTCGAAAACATTGTCGCCGAGCTCTTCGGGTTTCACGTCCTTCCAGCCGTCATTCATCCCGCACCTCCCCGGATATGAGTGTATTGTATGAATTTTCCCCGGGAAGTAAATAGATCAGCCGGCCTCTTCTTCTTGACCGAACCTTCCCGATCTTTTAATCTGGACGGACGGTTCCGGATTCATACATATCCGTGCCGGAAGGAGACGCACCATGGAACTGAAAGGAAAAACAGCCCTCGTCACCGGCGGAGGCACGGGCCTGGGCCGCTCGATATCCCTTCTTCTCGCGAAGGAGGGCATGAATCTGGCAATCAATTATTCGAAATCCCGGGACGACGCGGAAAAAACCGCCCGGGAAGCGGCGGCCTTCGGGGTAAAAACCGTAACGATCCAGGCCGACGTTTCCGTTCCCGAGCAGGCCGAAAAAATGATCGCCGAAACGGAAAAGGCCTTCGGCCGCCTGGACCTCCTCGTCAACAACGCGGGCACCACGAAATTCGTCCAGTTCAAGGACCTGGACGGCCTCAGCGAGGACGACTGGACCCGGCTCTTTCGGACCAATTCCATGTCCTGCTTTTTCACGTCCCGTGCGGCCGCGAAAGTCATGCGCAAAACCGGCGGCGGACACATCGTCAACACCGTTTCGATCGCGGGCCTCAAACCGTCGGGCAGCAGCATCGCCTACGCGGTCTCCAAAGCGGCGCAGATTCACGTGACGAAGTGCCTCGCGGTGGCGCTGGCGCCGGAGATCAAGGTCAACGGCGTGGCACCCGGCCTTCTTTTGACCCGCTGGGCCTCGGGCTTCAGCCCGGAGCAGGTGGAAACGATGAAAAACACGACCCTGCTGAAGAAAACGACCGACGTGGAGGAATGCGCCGCGATGTACGTCGCGCTGGCGAAAAACGACAGCATGACCGGGCAGATCGTCGTCGTCGACGCGGGGCAGGCGATCTAATAAGCGAACGTCGGCGGAAACGCCCCGCCGCCGGGCGCTCCCGGGCGGCGGGCCCTTATTGAAAAGGACCCGTGAATCCCTGGATCCGCGGATACCCCTGGACGGGTTTGTTCAGCAGAAGATGGCAGGTCCCGGCCCGTGATTCGATCCGCACGATGGACGTGTTCCCGTCCACGTATTTTCTGAAGAACGTTTTGACATCCGCGCCTTCGCCGAAAATCCGGTAATCGTCCCCGGCGGCGGGCCGGATTTTTGCTATCCTGACGTCACGGAGCCGGAAACCCGCGGCGTGGAGATTGCGCCAGAGGGCCGCGACGTGGTTTTCCGCGAGGATGATCTGCCCGCCGAACAGGAAGGGAGGCGCGGACAACCCCGGCACCTCGTTCACTCCGCCGCGGTTGATCACATCCGCCAGGGCGAGAATCCGGTCCTCCTTCTGCAGGTACGGTCCCGTGGCGCAGGCCCCCAGCGAAAGGGAGATGACGGCTGCGGAAAGCAAAAACGTTCTTTTCATCTGTTCTTATTCTATCAGGCAATGCCGATTATTTCAAAATGCGCCGGTCTCCCGCGGCAGGGCCGGCGACATCCCCGCCGCCGGCTTCACCCGGCGCCCCGTTCCATGATACCGTTTTTTCCATGGAAATCACCCGCATCGGAGAACTCGCAGCCCTTTCCACGGCCGTCTTCTGGACCGTCACCGTCCTCAGTTTCGAATACGCCGGCAAGCGCGTCGGGGCCCTTTCGCTCAACCTGCTCAGGTTGACTCTGGGATTCATATTCCTCAGCCTTTTCAGTCTCGTTACCCGGGGAATGCTTTTTCCGGCCGACGCTTCTCCGGGCATGTGGTTCTGGCTCGGGCTGTCCGGCTTCGTGGGATTCGTCATCGGGGATATCTTTCTTTTCCGTGCTTTTATCGAAATCGGCGCCCGTATATCCATGCTGATCTACGCCAGCGTCCCCCCCCTTTCGGCCGTTCTCGGGTGGATGATGCTCGGTGAGGTCCTGACTCCCGCAGGATTCATCGGGATGGGAATCACGATTTTCGGAATCGCCCTCGTGATCCTTCAAAGGGGAAAAAAAGAGACCGGCGGCGGGATCGGATTTTCGCATCCGGTCCGCGGAATACTCTTCGCTTTCGGCGGCTCACTCGGCCAGGCCGGAGGGCTCGTCCTGAGCAAGTACGGCGCAGGGGACTACAACGCCTTCGCGGCGACGCAGATAAGGTGCCTGGCGGGGATCGCCGGCTTCACCGCGGTCATACATTTCCTGAAACGGGGAAGCCGGATCGTCTCGGCTCTGAAGGATAAACCGGCAATGAAACGCATTCTGCTCGGCTCGTTTTTCGGCCCGTTTCTGGGTGTTTCCCTGGGACTCTACGCCGTTCAGCACACCAGCACGGGAATCGCGTCCACGATAATGGCCATCGTTCCGGTGCTCATAATCCCCCCGTCCGTCGTGCTTTTCGGGGAAAAGGTTACGGTGAAAGAGGCCGCCGGAGCGCTGACGGCCGTCGCGGGGGTGGCGTTTCTGTTTCTTTTCTGATTTCCCGTCAGAAATCCGACGTGAAGAAGTACTCGATGCCTTTTTCGGCTTCCATCGTCCGGTCTATCATCCACCTGTTCCTGGCCAGAAAAACGAGGCGGCCTTCACGGTCGCGGCACAGTTTCGGGCCGTGGCGGCGGGTAAAATCGTCCAGGACCTTCTTGTCGCCGCACCGCAGCCAGCAGGCCGCCGTATAGTCGCTGGGCTCGAAGCGGCAGAGGGCCTTGTACTCGTTCTCGAGCCTGTACTGGAGAACGTCGAACTGCAGGACACCGACGACGCCCACGAGTTTCTCGTTGGAATTCAGCCGCGAAAACAGCTGAACGACTCCCTCCTCCGCGAGCTGTCCGAGACCCTTGTCGAGCTGCTTCGACTTCAACGGATCGAGGTTAAGGACCGACTTGAAGATCTGCGGCGCGAAACTCGGAATGCCCGTAAATTTCAGGACATCCCCCTCGGTGACGGCGTCGCCGATCTTGAAGGTCCCCGTGTCGTGCAGTCCGATGATGTCCCCCGGATACGCCTCGTCGATGATCGTCCTGTCCTGGGCCATGAAGGCCGTGGGGTTCGCGGTCTTGTAGGGTTTGCCGGACCTCACGTGATAGTAGGTCTTGTTTCTTTCGAAGACGCCGGAACAGACCCTCATGAAAGCGATCCGGTCCCGGTGCCGGGGGTCCAGGTTCGCGTGGATTTTGAAAACCAGTCCGGAAAACTTTTCCGCGTAGGGGGAAATTTCGGAGCCCCCCTCCAGCGGCCGGGGCAGGGGCGGCGGAGCGATGTCGACGAAACAGTCGAGAAGTTCCCGCACGCCGAAGTTGTTGAGGGCGCTGCCGAAAAACACCGGCGTCTGCACGCCGGCCAGGTACGCTTCCCGGTCGAACGACGGGTACACGCCCATGACAAGTTCGATTTCCTCCCTGAGCTTCGCGGCAAGGCTGCCGGCCATCGCGTCAAGCCGCGGATCGTCCAACCCCGTGATCTCGACGATTTTATCCCCGTCCTGCTTCCCGTGGGGATTGAAGAAAATGAGCTTTTTCTCGTAGATGCTGTAAACCCCTTTGAATTCCCGCCCCCGGCCGACCGGCCAGCTCATGGGGCAGACGGTGACTCCGAGCTCCTCCTCCACCTCGTCCAGGAGGTCCACCGGTTCCCGTCCTTCCCGATCCATCTTGTTCATGAAGGTTATGATCGGGGTTTTCCGCATGCTGCAGATTTCGCAGAGCTTCCGCGTCCGCTCTTCCACGCCCTTGACGGAATCGATCACCATAAGCGTGCTGTCAACGGCGGTCAGGGTCCTGAAGGTGTCCTCGGAAAAATCCGCGTGTCCCGGCGTGTCCAGAAGATTGATCTTCCTGCCCCGGTACTCGAAGCCCATGACCGACGTGGATATGGAGATTCCGCGCTCCTGCTCGAGTTCCATGAAATCCGAGGTGGTTTTCCGGGTGTTCTTCTTGGATTTGACCGCGCCGGCAACATGGATGGCCCCTCCGAACAGAAGGAGCTTTTCGGTGATGGTCGTTTTCCCCGCATCGGGATGACTGATTATGGCGAAGGTCAGCCGCCTTTCGATTTCTTTTTGGATTTGGGTCATTGCAGGGCCTTACAATAAGATTTTCGACCGTTTCCGTCAAGAACGGCGGAAAAGGCCGGCCCCGCTCAGGGTTCCCGGATCTTTTCGACGACGGCGGGAATGATTTCGTCGGCTTTTTCGTTCGCCACCTGGCAGGTCCCCGCGTTTTCGTGCCCGCCTCCGCCGTATTCCAGCATGATGGCGCCGATGTTGACCTGTGAGGTTTTGTTGAAAATCGATTTCCCCAGCGTGATCACCGTATTCTGCCGGTTCAGCCCCCACATGACCTGCATGCTGATGTTCGTTTCCGGATACAGGGCATACCGGAGAAAACGGTTGCCCACGTAAATCGTTTCCTCCTGCCGCAAATCGGTGACGAGGACGTTGCCCTCCACCCGGGACGATCGCTCGATCTGGCGGCGGTTCGGATCCGCTTGCTGCCGGTACAGCTCTATCCTCTCCAGAACATCGGGAAGTACGAGAATTTCGTCGATGGTTTTCGTCCTGCAGTGATCGATGAGGTCCATCATCAGGTCGTAATTGGAAATCCGGAAAATCCTGAACCGCCCGAAACCGGTCCGCGAATCGGTGATGAAACCCAGAAGTGTCCAGCCCCTGGGGTGCATGACGTCTTCCATATCGTACGCCGCGGAATCGATCTTGTCCGCGGCATTGACGATTTCGATGAAGTGTTTCGGAAACCTCCCGTCCCCGCCGTAATAGCCGAATACGACCCGCGCCGCGGAAAACGCCTTGGGATCGATGATGCGGTTCGGTTTCGGGCTTCCGCCCCTGATGACCTCGCTCACGTGATGGTCGAAGGCGAGATGCACCCCTTCGACAAACGGAAGATTCGCCGTCATATCCCGGGCGGAAACCTCTATGCTTCCTTCCTGCATGTCCCGGGGATGCACGAATTTTATCTCGTCGATGAGGTCCAGTTCCCGGAGAAGCACGGCGCAGGCGAGGCCGTCGAAATCGCTGCGGGTCAAAAGTCTGTACTTCCCGGTGGCCATTTCATCCCCTCCCGAATCCTTAGTATTAGAATATCACTTCTTCACGCAAGAAAACACCAAAAATTTTTTATTGCCGCCTATCACCGTGCTTAAAGGAAAAAAATTCCGCAGCACCGCATGATACCCCAGGTGGGCGTTGGCGACCAGGCGCAGTTCCCCGCCGGGTTTCAGGACCCGCGCGGAATCCCGGAACATTTCCATCGCCGAGGACAGGGAAACCGCGCGGTTCTGATGGAAAGGCGGGTTGCACAGGATGAGGTCCGCGTGATTGTCCGGAAAACTCTCGAGACGGTTTCCCCAGACGAAGCGCCCCCGGTGTTCCATTCTGTTTTCCCGGAAGGTCCGGCGGGCGGATTCGACGGCAAGAAAAGATTCGTCCACGAGAAACACCCCGGCGCGGGGGTATTTTTTCGCCGCCGCCAATCCCAGAATCCCGCTTCCGCAGCCGAGATCAATGACCGTTCCGTAATCGCCCTCCGGAAGAAAATCGGCGAGGAGCCGTGTTCCGGCGTCGATTCCCCGCTGAGAGAAAACGCCCCCGTACAGGGCGAATTTCAATCCCGTCGCCCCGTCGACGAGGAAGCGGGGTCCCACGTCCCTTCCCTGATCGCCGCCGGCGGAGGAGGCTTCCTCCCTGCGGGCGAATACGAGCCGTGCTTTCTTCCACCCCCGGGAAGTCCTTGCCGGTCCGATCCGCTTTTCGATGACCCGCAGCGTGGAAAGGTGAATATCCCGGATCATTCCTCCGGCGAAAAACGGAGCGCCCGACGGAAGCAGGCCCCCGATCCACCGGAGCTCGGTGTCCAGCAGGGAAAGAGATTTGGGAATTTTCAGAATGCACGCGGACACATCCCCGGGGGGCCTGCCGAAAGGCGCCAGCGGGGAGACATGATTTTCCGGAATTCCGTTTGCCTTCAGGTTTCTCGCCGCGGTGCGAAAAGTCAGAAAAGAGTCCGCCGCGAGGACGGGACGAAATTCGTGAAGCGCCGTCGAAAGGGCTCCGAAGGTGTCGTTGACGACCAGGAGGGGTTTTGCCGGGTCGAGCTTTTCCTCCGCCAGCGAGGAAAGGAGAAATTCATCCGCCGCGTCCCAGGCCTGCAGCGAGGGATGGTCCCCTTCCCGGTGCCTCGCGAGGCGGAACCGGCCCCTGGGCGATTCAAAAACTTTTTCCATGTCGGTATAGTACATTACAATGATACGCCTGATTGCACTACTGGGAAATCCCGGAAAGGAATACGAAAGAACCCGGCACAACGCCGCCTGGCTTCTCGCGGAATACCTCGCATTCGCCTCGGGACTGCGGTGGCAGGAAAAATTCAAGGGCCTTTACGCCGTTCTGCCGCCGGAGGCGGGAGTTTCCCCCGAAAAAAACATCCTGGTAAAACCTTTGACCTTCATGAATCTGTGCGGTGAATGCGTCCAGAAATTCATGGCCTTCCACAAGATCGCCGCCTCCGAAACGATGGCGGTCCACGACGAGCTGGAGCTGCCTTTCGGCACCCTGGGTTTCCGACGCGGAGGCGGCCTCGGCGGCCACAACGGTCTGCGCTCCCTGGCCAAAAACCTGGGGACACAGGATTTTTACCGCTTCCGGATCGGCATCGGCCGTCCCGCCCGGGGGGACGCCGCGTCCCACGTGCTCGGCAGGTTTTCCCGGGAAGAGGAGGCGGTGCTGGAGGACTATCTGCGGAAGGCGGCGGAAATCCTCCGGTCCTGCGCCGGAGACCCGGCCGCGGCCGAAAAAGACCGCGGGAAAATCACCGTTCTGTGAGCGTTGTTCTGCCCCGGAGGGAACGCGCGAGGGTCAGCCGGTCGGCATACTCCAGGTCCCCCCCCACGGGAAGCCCCAGGGCCAGACGCGAAACCTTTACGCCGGAAGATTCCAGGAGTTTGACCACATACAGGGCCGTGGTATCGCCTTCCACCGTCGGGTTGGTGGCAAGAATGATTTCCCGCACCGCGTGGGTCTTGATTCTGTCCATGAGGCGGCCGATCGTGAGGTCCCCGGGGCCGACCCCGTCGAGCGGCGAAAGGACACCCATCAGAACGTGATACAGGCCGCGGAATTCCCCGGTGGATTCCAGCACGGTCACGTCCTGCGGCTGTTCGACAACGCAGATGACCCCCGTGTCCCGCGCCGGGTCCCCGCAGATGGGACACGGGTCCTCCTCGGTGTAATTGCCGCATTCCGAACAGGTTCTGACCTTTCCCCGCACTCCGGCGATCGCGGAGGCCAGACCCGCGGCGAAGGAAACGTCGGTCCGGAGAATGTAGTACGCTATGCGGATCGCGCTCTTTTTGCCGATTCCCGGAAGCTTAGCGAAACGGGCGACGAGATCGTCGAGGGATTTCACGGCTGCATTCCCATCATTCCCGGCGGCAGGTTGAGGCCTCCCGTGAGATTCGACATTTCTCCCCGGATCGCTTCTTTGATTCTGAACAGCGAATCGGAAATCGCCGCCTTCACGAGGTCCTGCAGCATTCCCGGATCGTCGGGATCCACGGCCTCCGGCATGATCCGGACGGACAGGACTTCGAAACGGCCGTTCATTTCGACCTTCACCATCTCCCCGCCGGCGCTGCCGACGACTTTCAGGCTTCCGAGCCTCTCCTGGATCTCGTTCATTTTATTCTGGAGGTTTCCGAAGTTCTTCATGAGATCGAAAGGGTTTATGTTCATTTCAGGACCTCGCCGCGGAACACTTTTTTCGCGATTTCAACCCGGTCGTCGTCTTCCGGCTTCACGGGTTCCGCAGCAGGTTCCACGGCCCGGTTCTCCTTCCTGATTTTTACGGATATCCGGATGTCGGTACCGAAAACCTCCCGGGCGTGGGGCGATACGGAATTCATGTCCTGGGTCACGAAATCGGCGGAAAATTTATCGTCGAAGAAAATTTCCAGCACATCGCCCTCGAGCCGCCACGCCGTAGCTTTTTCCAGAGCCGAACTCAACGCGAGTTTCTTTTTCCGCAGCGACCCCAGCAGGGCGGCTTTCCTGTCTTCCGGGACTTCTCCGGGGCCGGCGGCCGGTCCCCCGGGAGCGGTCTCCGGAATGGCCTCGCCGGCTTCATCGTCGCCGTCCCCGGAAGGGAGATCGCCCCCGCCGGCCTCTTCCGGCCGCGGCGCACCCGCGACCATTCCCGCCTTCAGTTCCCGGCGAAGGGTTTGCAGACGGTCGAAAAGTTCTTCCTTCGTCAGATAGTTTTTCAGGTCCACGAGACGGCTCACGGTGAGCTCCATCTCGAACCTCTGGTTCAGCGAATACCGGAGGTTCCGGTACAGTTCCAGCAGAAGGGAAAGGGCTTTTTCCGTCTGCCGGGGCTGAAAGGTCCGCACCGCTTTCCGCGAAAACCTTTCGGGGCTGTATCCCAGGATGGACTCTTTTTTGACGTCGTGCTGCAAAAACAGAAGGTTCCGGAAATACTCCGTCAGGTCCGTCGCGAACTGCTCGATGGAGACCCCCGACGCGAGTATGTCGTCCAGAACGGCGAGGGATTCCCGGGCTTTTCCGTCCGCCAGGAGGTCGGCGAATTCGTTCATCCTGTCAAGGCCGACGAGCCCGAGCTTGTCCCTGATCCCCGCCATGGTGATGCCGCCGCCGGAAAACGAAACGACCTGGTCGAAAAGCGTGTACGCGTCCCGCAGGGAGCCCGTCGCCTCCTTGGCAATCCACAGCAGAGCGTCGTCCTCGGCTGAGATATTCATTTCCCCGCACAGGTCACGGAGCAAACCTTTTATCGTATCCAGCGGAATAAGCCGGAAATTGAACTGCTGGCACCGGGAGCGTATCGTCGCGGGAACCTTGTGAATCTCCGTCGTCGCGAAAATGAATACGATATACGGCGGCGGCTCCTCGATCGTCTTCAGCAGGGCGTTGAAGGCGCTGTTCGAGAGCATGTGGACTTCGTCGATGATATAGACTTTGTACCTGCTGGAGTTCGGGGCGAACAGGACCTCGTCCTTGATCTGCCGCACGTCGTTGACGGAGGTGTTGGACGCGCCGTCGATTTCGATGACGTCCAGGGCGCCTCCCCGGGAAATCTCGACGCAGCTCGGGCAGACCCCGCAGGGTTCCGGGGTCGGACCCTGAACGCAGTTCAGCGACTTTGCCAGGATTCTCGCGGCGGACGTCTTTCCCACCCCCCGGGGCCCGGAAAAAAGGAAAGAATGGGCTATCCGCCCGGTCTTGATCGCGTTTTTCAGGGTCGCGACGACGAATTCCTGCCCGGCGAGAAGATCGAATGAGGAAGGCCGTTTTCTCGTTGCGGTCACTTCGTACGACATATTCTTCCGTTGAAAGAAAAATCCCCTTTAGCTCCGGTCAAGCCGGCCGTGGCACATCGGCCGATCACTTACCGCTGCTCCCTTCCGGGTCTGACGGGGTTGGGTGCCGACCAATTGCACGGAGCCTGACCATCAACGCTAAAGGGGAAATACGGAGAGAGAGGGATTCGAACCCTCGGTACCCTCACGGATACACACACTTTCCAAGCGTGCTCCTTCGGCCTCTCGGACATCTCTCCAGAACGAACAACTTTCCCGAACCGCCGCAAAAAAACCCGGAGAGAGAGGGATTCGAACCCTCGGTACCGCTTACGCGGTACAACGGATTTCG
>CAZGUL010000010.1:16623-20826 GCA_964529055.1 uncultured Spirochaetaceae bacterium | reverse complement strand
CCTGCGGGAGTCGGACCTGGGCCTGCAGTACGGCAGCAGGGAAAACATCGCCTCCGTTTTCCGGCGGGAAATTTCGCGCCTTGCCGATGCGGTCGTCGCGGAATACGGGGCGGCGGCCCGTTCCGGCGGAAAGGCGGAACTGAACCGGCTGGGGCTGGCGAACGCCCGGTTCGGGCGGTACCGGGAGGCGGAGCAGGCCTTCAGCCGGGCCGTGCAGCTCGACCCGGAATACACCGTGGCCCGGATCAACCTGGGGAACGTCGCCTACCTGCAGAAGGATTTCCGGCGGGCCATCGGCGCCTACGAAGCGGCGGGCCGGGTCCTGGACCGCCAGGGCCGCGGAGACTCGGGAGCGGCCCAGAAAGTCCTTCTGAACATATCCGCCTCCCACCATGCCATGAACAACCGGGACGAAGCGCGGAGCTACTTTGCCCGGGCGGCGACGATTAATCCGGAGCAGGTGCGGGATTTCGCGTACCTGGGCCAGGGGGCGGAGCAGGCGGCGGGCCGGGCCAGTGAACAGCGCACGGGTGTTCTGTTCGCCGAAGAAGGGGATTAAAGCGCCTCCGTCCCCCGCGCAGCCTTGACACCGGCCCCTTTTTCCGGGCCAAATAGTGTGAATCCTTATCGCATCGGGGGAACGGAATGACGGAACTGGAACGGGTCGACCGGGATATTTTCGACGTCGTGCAGCAGGAAACGCGGCGTCAGCACCGGAAACTCGAAATGATCGCCTCGGAAAACTTCGTCTCCCGGGCCGTTCTCGAGGCGGTGGGGTCGGTTCTGACGAACAAGTACGCCGAGGGATACCCGGGAAAGCGCTACTACGGCGGCTGCGAGCATGTGGATGTGGCCGAAAACCTGGCCCGGGAGCGTGCCTGCCGGCTCTTCGCCTGCGATCACGCCAACGTTCAGCCCCACGCGGGCGCCCAGGCCAACATGGCTGTGTATTTCGCGCTGCTGAACCCCGGGGACACGGTGCTGGGAATGAACCTTTCCCACGGCGGACACCTGACCCACGGGTCGCCGGTGAACTTCTCCGGACGGCTCTACAATATTGTCAGCTACGGGGTGCGCCGGGACACGGAAACCATCGATTACGACGAACTTGCCCGCCTTGCACGGGAACACAAGCCGAAACTGATCATCGCCGGAGCCTCGGCCTATCCGCGGATCATCGATTTCCCGAAATTCCGGGAAATCGCCGACGAGACCGGAGCCTTTTTCATGACCGACATGGCCCATATCGCGGGGCTCGTGGCGGCGGGGCTGCATCCGTCGCCGCTTCCCTATTCGGATTTCACCACATCCACCACGCACAAGACTCTTCGCGGGCCCCGGGGCGGTCTCATCCTGATCGGCAAGGACAAGGAAAACACCCTGGGGCTGACGGCGCCGAAGAGCGGCCGCCTCAAAATGTGGTCCGAGGTGCTGGACGGCACGGTCATGCCGGGAATGCAGGGCGGCCCCCTGATGCACGTCATCGCCGGCAAGGCGGTGGCCTTCAAGGAAGCCCTTGAACCCGGGTTCAAGGAATACCAGAAACAGATTCTCCGGAACGCCGGCGCCCTATGCGGGGCCCTCAGGGACGGAGGCGCGAGGATCGTTTCCGGCGGCACGGACAACCACCTGATGCTCATCGACGTGACCCCCTTCGGGATAACGGGAAAACAGGCGGAAACCCTGCTGGACAGGGCGAACATTACAGTCAACAAGAACGGGATACCCTTCGATACGGCCAGCCCCCTGGTAACCTCCGGCATCCGGGTCGGAACCCCCGCGCTGACGACCCGGGGCATGAAGGAAAAGGAAATGGAAACGATCGCGGGCTTCATCCTGGAGGTGCTCAGAAACCCGGAAAACGACGGACGCGTTACGGAAATCGCCGCGAAGGTCGAGGGGCTTTCGGCGAAATTCCCGCTGGTGGCCGAATGATTTTCAGGTTCGCATTGACAAAGCTTCTTGCCGGAACCTATACTAAATCAAGTAATTAGGATGCGGTATGAGTAATCCTTTACAGCTGTCCATCGTCAACTTCAACAGGGACGCCTACATCATTGTTGAAGGCAAGCAGAAGGCGGATTATTTCTTCATAATCCGCTCCGGCAAGGTGCGCATCAGCAAGGAAGCGGAAGTTGTAGAGGAGGAGGGGGGCAACATCCTCGGCCCCGGGGACTTCTTCGGCGTTGTTTCCACCATGTCCTCCCACAGCCACATCGAAACCGCCCAGGCGGTGACGGACGTTTCCCTGATAGCCGTCCACCGGGAGCAGTACGGTCTCCTCATCGAGAAAAACAGCCCGGTGGCGATGAAGATCATCGAGCAGTTTTCCCGCCGGATGCGCTACCTGGACGAGGCCCTGGCACGGCTCACGAACAAGTCCGGCCGGGAAGGGGACCCGAACCACCTTTTCGAGGTGGCCGAGTACTACGCGAAACAGAACCAGTACAACCTGGCCTATTACTCCTACTACCACTACGTCAAACTCTATCCCACCGGCGCGAACATGCAGAAGGCCATGGAACGGATGGCCAAGATCCAGCCGTACGCCAAGCCGGTGTTTCTGGACGGCAGCGACACCACCTTCAACAGGGTCTACCCGAAGAACACGATGATTTTCGCCGAAAGCATGCCCGGCAAGGAGCTATACATCATCCAGCGGGGCAGCGTGAAGATATCGAAGCTGGTGGGAGGGACGGAGGTCCTGCTGGCGGTCCTGAAAACCGGTGACATTTTCGGGGAAATGTCCCTCATCGAGAACAAACCCCGCTCTGCGTCGGCCATCGCGTACGAGGATACGTCGCTTCTGGCGGTGAACAAGGACAACTTCGCCCGGATGGTCTCGGCCCAGCCGCAGATCATCGCCCGGCTCACCCAGCTTCTGGCCGAGCGCATCTGGTTTATCTACAAGCAGCTCGCCAACACGTCGCTCTCGGACCCTGTGGGAAAGATGTTCGACGCGCTTTTGATGCAGCTCGAAAAGGCGCGGGTGGCGATTCATCCCTCGGAGGCGTACACCTTCGACATCGGCCCCAAGGAACTCATCAACATGGTGGGCCTGCCGATGGCCGACGGAAACAACGCCCTGCGCCAGCTCCTCCAGAACAGCAGAATAAAGGCGGTGGACAACAGGATTTACACCTCCGACGTGGAGGAAATCATGAAGCAGGCGAGCTACTACCGGAAAATGCAGCGGATCGAGAAGGCCCGCCGGGAACAGCGCCGCTACTAGGGAATGAGGTCTTCGGGCCGCCGCTCGGGGATTCCGGACGGTTCCTTTCCGGAAGCGTAAAACTCCTCCGTAAGGTACAAAGCGCAGAAACAGTGGCCGTACTCTTCCTGGTCGGGCCTGCAGTAAACGCAGGGGCAGATGACGTCCCGGTCCTTTTCGCGGCTTCCGGCCGTGTCCCGGCAGGGGCAGAGATAGTACCCGTAGCGGTTGTAATTTGCCGTCAGCCCCTCGACCAGGGATTCCAGGAATTCCGGGTCCCTGTTGAGCTTCCATCCCTGGTGGGCGGCGGTCATCTCGACGAACCGCCGGGTATCGGCGAGGGTTTTCTCAGGCAAGGAGCTCATTCCATTTTTCCTGCACGAAACCCGTTGTGGATTCCCGGTCGTCCACCACGAGGAAGGGGAAGACGAGGTTGCGCATGTACTTTTCCCGGAGCTCGGTCTTGATTTCCGCCTTCACGTCCGGCGGCAGCTCGTCGATGTAGACGTACCGGAACGCCAGTTTCCGTTCCCGCAGGTACGAAATGGCGCGTCGGCAGAACCCGCAGGTGGAGAGGGCGTACACCGTTATTGAGTGTCCCGAGTCGTTCCCGTCCTCGGTGATGAAATTGATTTTATCGTAGACAGACATTGCACCGCCTTCCGGATTGGATTTGCTGCATTCAAGATACTAAAGGCTTTCGTTTAAAGCAACCTTCACAGCGCCGGGGCCGCCGCATTCAATTCCCGCGGACGATGATTCCCCCGAAGCCCATCCCGAGGAGTTTTTCCCTGACCGGCTCCAACTCTCCCGCGGGAAGGTGCTCCAGCAGCACCCGGAAGTGGCCCGCCTCGGTCGCTTCGATGGACGGGGCGAACCCCGCTTCGAACAGCCTGTTCCGGAGCCTTTGCGCGTTGTCGCGGCTTCCGAAGGCGGCCACCTGTATCGTCAGAAAGGCGGCTTCCGGTTCCCGGTGGACTATTTCGAGGCGC
>CAZGUL010000010.1:15511-16613 GCA_964529055.1 uncultured Spirochaetaceae bacterium | reverse complement strand
GTCAGTCCGATGATGTCCGCGGCGGCCTTCGAGAGGTCGATTATCCGGTTCTCCACGAAGGGGCCCCGGTCGTTTATCCGGACGATGACCGATTTTTCCGATTCCAGGTCGGTCACCCGCACCTTCGTGCCGAAGGGAAGGGATTTGTGGGCGGCGGTGAGCTTGTTGGTGTCGAAAATTTCTCCGTTGGCCGTCCTCCGTCCCTGGAATTTGCCCCCGTACCAGGACGCGTAGCCTTCGGTTTCCATGGCGGAGAGCCACAGCGGGAAAAAAAGGAGAAAAAAGGCGGTCACGGCCGCCGGCCGGGCGAGTTTTCCGGTCATACAACGAATATCGGCGGTTTCGTGACCCTGCTTGACCCCCGCCTCCGTCCCCCGCCACAACCTGCCGGCGGCGCCTCCGTCCCCGCGGGGTGCTTGGAATCATCCCGGGAAGAGGGTATGATTTCCGCCATGAGTACGGTTACACGACAGGTCGTCCGCCGGTTTCCGGCGCAGCCGACCATGGAAGGCGCGGGAGTGCGCCTGAAGCGCGTTCTGGGCTTTTACGAGCAGAAACTGATCGATCCTTTTCTGCTTTTCGACCACTTCGGATCCCGGGACCCCGCGGATTACATCGCCGGGTTCCCCTGGCATCCGCACAGGGGAATCGAGACAGTGACGTACATGCTCGAAGGCCGGACCGAACACGGCGACAGCATGGGCAACAAGGGCGTCATCGGGCCCGGCGACGTCCAGTGGATGACGGCGGGCAGCGGGATCATCCACCAGGAGATGCCGCTCGAAACGCCGGGCGGTCTCCGGGGCTTCCAGCTCTGGGTGAATCTGCCGAAAGCCGGCAAAATGATGGCGCCCCGGTACCGGGATGTGCAGAACGCGGACATCCCCGCGGTTGAGGCGCCGGAGGCCCTCGTACGTGTCGTCGCGGGAAAGTACGGAAACGCGACAGGTCCCGTCGCGGACGTCGTCGCCGAACCCCTGTATCTGGACGTCGCCCTGGGGGATAAAAGAACCTTCACGCTGGATACCCCCGCGGGACATACTTTCCTGGCGTACATCTTCGAAGGCAGGGCGTGTTTCGGGGATGAGGCTTCCGGTTCGGC
>CAZGUL010000010.1:10709-15501 GCA_964529055.1 uncultured Spirochaetaceae bacterium | reverse complement strand
ATGAGGCGGGAACCGGCATCCTCTTCGGGGACGGAGGCGGCATAAGCGTCCGCGCCGGGGACGGAGGAGCGAGGTTCCTTCTCTTCGGGGGAAAACCGCTGGGCGAACCCATAGCATGGCGGGGTCCCATCGTCATGAACACACGGGAGGAGCTGGACCAGGCATTCCGCGAACTTCACGCGGGCACTTTCATAAAATAATCGTGGGATTTTGTATATTGTATTTTTTATTTTGACAAACCGGCGGAGACCCCTTTATAATGCAGAAACAAATGGAGGTACTCTCATGAAAAAGGCTTTTGTTTTAAGCGTTCTTCTGATTTTGTCCGCCGGCATCGTTTTCGCCGGCGGCGCGAAGGAAGCTCCGAAAGGGCCGGTGCAGATGAAATGGGCCCATGTGTATGAGACCAGCGAGGAATTCCACAAATGGGCGCTCTGGTCGGCGGAAGAGATCAAGAAGCGGACCAACGGCGCCTACCAGATCGAGGTTTTCCCCGCCTCCGCCCTGGGCAAGGAATCGGACATCGTCCAGGGGTTGAGTCTCGGTTCCGTCGACATCGTGTACGCCGGCTCCGCTTTCATCGGAAACACGTACGGCCCGATCGCGATCGGCGAGGCCCCCTTCATGTTCGAGGGCTTCAAGCATTTCCAGAATTTCGCGAACAGCCCGTTCTTCAAGGAACTCGCGGACGGCTACGAACAGGCGTCCAAGGGCAACAAGGTCACCGCGGTGACCTATTACGGCGCCCGCTGCGTCACGTCGAAAAAACCCATCAACAAACCGGAGGACATGAAAGGACTCAAGATACGCGTTCCCAACGCCCCCCTCTATCTGATGTTCACCGAGGCCGTCGGTGCCAACGCGGCCCCCATCGCCTTTGCCGAGGTGTATCTGGCCCTGCAGCAGGGGGTCGTCGACGCCCAGGAAAACCCCCTTCCCACGATCCAGGCCAAGAAATTCTACGAGGTGCAGAAGTACATCAACCTGACCCAGCACATCGTCAACAACCTGCTCACCATCACGAGCGCCGGAACCTGGAAAAAGTTGCCTCCGGCGAACCAGAAGATCCTCGCGGACGTCACGAAGGAAGCGGCTGAAAAGTGCTCCCTGGCGATCAGCAAGGCCGAGGAAGACCTCCTCGTCTGGTTCGAAAAGCAGGGCAATATCGTGAACAAGCTGGACAGGGGCCCCTTCATCCAGGCCGTCGCTCCGAGCCTCAAGAGCAGTCCGCGCATGACCTGGACCCTCGATCACTACAACAAGATGCAGGCCCTCAAGTAACAGGGACGCCATCGTCCGCTCCGCCGCCCCCGCGCCGGTGTTCCGCACCGGCGCGGCCGGCGGTTTTTCTTCCGCAGAGCGATTTCCAAGGAGCATGTATGGAAGACCACTCCGCCACGGCTGCTGAATACAAGGTTCCGGAACCCGGGGAATTCAATTTCAGAAAACTCCCCTTCGAGGATTACATCGTTCTCGTGATGTTCTGGGCCCTCGGGCTCGTCGTTTTCGCCCAGTTTTTTTCCCGCTACGTTCTGAACTCTGCGATCGTCTGGACGGAGGAATTCGCCCGGAACCTTCTGATCTGCGTCGGATTTCTCGGTTCCGCCATAGGGGCGCGAAATAACTCCCATATCTTCATGGAAGCCGGTTATCGGTTCTTCCCCCGGAAGCTGGGTTTTTTCTTTTCCACCCTTACGGACATCATCAAGGTCCTGTTCTACGGGATATGCGCCTATCTTTCGGTGAAGATCATGCCCATCATGTCGCGGGAGTATTTCACCACCGTGTTGTGGCCCATGTCCATCCTCTACATACCCGTTCTCGTCGGGTTCGTCCTGATGACCTACCGCGCGGTCCTGCTCGCGTGGTCACACTGGAAGAGCGGCTTCATCCCGATCCAGAACGATCCTTTCGCCCCGAAACCGATGGATTAGGAAAGGAAATTGCATGATTGCGTTATTGTTCATATCGTTGTTCGCGCTGCTTGTAATCGGAGCCCCCATCGCCATCGCCCTCGGCGGCTCGTCGATGCTGTGGGTCTACCTTTCCGAATCCGTTCCGGATTTCACGGTCCTGCACCGCATGGTGAACGGCGTTGACAGCTTTCCCCTGCTGGCGATCCCCTTCTTCATCATGGCGGGGACCCTGATGAACGAGGCGGGGCTGACGAATCAGATCTTCGACTTCGCCCGGGCGGTGGTCGGCTGGCTTCCCGGCGGTCTGGGACACGTCAACGTGGGGGCGAGCATCATTTTCGCCGGCATGTCCGGTGCGGCCGTCGCCGACGCCGGAGGACTTGGCACCATCGAAATAAAGGCGATGAACGACGCCGGGTACGATCTGGACTTTTCCATCGCCGTCACGGCGGCATCCTCCACCATCGGCCCCATCATTCCGCCGAGCCTCCCCATGGTCATTTACGGCGTCATGGCATCCGCCTCCATCGGAAAGCTGTTCATCGCCGGCTTCATACCCGGGCTGCTGATGGGGCTGGGGCTTTCGATCACCGTGGCGTATTTCGCGAAGAAACGGAACTACCCCCGGGACGCGGCTTTTTCCGTGAGACGTCTCGGCTCCTCGTTCATCAAAGGTCTTCCCGCGCTGATGACGCCGACCATCATCATCGGCGGCATCATGACCGGCGTATTCACCCCCACCGAGGCGGCCATCGCCGCCGTGGTCTACGCCCTCGTTCTCGGCATCGTCTACAAGACGCTGACCTTCAACAGCTTCGTCAAGATCAGCCTGGAAACCGCCGAGACAACGGCGATCATATTGCTCATCGTGGCCGGCGCCTCGATCTTCGCCTGGGTCCTCACGGCGAACCAGATCACGGAAAAATTCGCCGCCCTCATGCTCGGCATCTCGAACAACAAGATCGTCATTCTTCTGATCATCAACGTCATCCTGCTCGTCGTCGGCTGTTTCATGGAGACCATAGCCGCGATAACGATCCTGACGCCGGTTTTCCTGCCGGTGGTGATGAAGTTCGGCATCGATCCCATTCATTTCGGCGTCGTGATGGTTCTCAACCTGATGATAGGTCTCCTGACGCCGCCGGTCGGCATGGTCCTTTTCGTTCTGGCCCGGGTGGCGAAGGTGCCCTTCGAGCGCTGCGCGAAGGCGACGTTTCCGTTCCTTATCCCCCTGATTTTCGTTCTCCTGCTCATCACCTTCGTGGAGCCCCTCTGCATGTGGCTGCCGAACATCCTTTTCGCGAAATGACGGAAAAGCGGGAGATGAAAAAGGGGAAATACGAGCTGATTCTGTTCGACGCCGACGGCACCCTGTTCGATTACGAGAAGACGGAGGAATGGGCCCTTGAGGAGTCGTTCCGGGAAGCGGGGCTCGTGTACGAGCCCCACCGGCACCTTCCCGCGTACCGGGACATCAACCGCCGCCTGTGGGAAGACTTCGAACGGGGCGATATCGCCGCTTCGGAGCTGCGGATCAGGCGGTTCCGGGACCTTTTCATCCATGCGGAAATCGACGCCGACCCCGCCCCCCTCGCGCGGCTCTACGTCGCGAACCTGGCGAAAACGGCCTTCCTTTTCGACGAGGCGGTCCCGCTGCTGGAGAGCCTCCGTCCCCGCTTCAAACTCGGAATCGTGACCAACGGACTGAAGGAAGTCCAGAGGGCGCGGTTCGCCCGGACCCCGGTGGAGCGCTACATGGACTGCATCGTCGTCTCCGACGAGATCGGCGTCCAGAAACCGGAACCCGGCATCTTCGCGTACGCGCTCCGGGCCGCCGGCCACGAGGACAAAAGCACCACCCTCGTCGTCGGCGACAGCCTGACCTCGGACATCCAGGGAGGGATCGCCTTCGGCATCGACACCTGCTGGTTCAATCCCGAAGGAAAGACCGCTTCCGGGGAAATCGTTCCGACGTACCGGATCCGGCGCCTCCGGGACCTGCACGACATTCTGTAGGGCGGCTGCGTGCGGGGCGGAACGGCCTGTCACGGAACGATGCAGCGGGCGAAAACGGCCTTCAGATAGCGGCCTTCCGGAAAATCGGTGCGGAAGGGATGATCCGGCGCCGCGCCGGTGATCCGGAAAATCTGGAGCTCCCGCCCCGCTTCCCGCGCCGCGTTGGAAAGAACGCTGACGAACTGCTGTTCGCTCACCAGCCCCGAACAGGAACAGGAAACGAGGACACCGCCGGGCCGCACCGCGCTCATGGCGAGGCGGTTTATGTCGTTGTAGGTCTTGAGGGCCCGGGGTATTTCGTCCCTGACCGCCGCGAGCTTCGCGGGATCGACGATTATAACGTCCGCCGTTTCCCCGGCCGCCGTCCTTTCCCGCAGGAAATCGAAACAGTTCCGGTGCGCATATGTCACCGACACTTCGTTCCGCTTCGCGTTGCCCTCCGCGACGGCCAGGGCCTTTTCGTCCAGGTCCACCGAGACGACGCTCTTCGCGCCGGCCTTCGCGGCGGAAATGCCGAATCCTCCGGTGTAGCAGAAAAGGTCCCACACGTCCCTGCCGGCCGAAAGCCCCGCCGCGAGGAGGCGGTTGTCCCGCTGGTCCAGAAAGTATCCCGTCTTGTGCCCCACGGCGAGATCGACCCGCATCACGAGGCCGTTTTCCCGGATGTCCACGTATGCCGGCGGAGGATGGAGACGTGTCAGGGCGCCGAAGCCGACGCCTTCGTTTTTTTCGGTCTTTTCGTCCGGACGGAAGGCGATGCGGCAGCCGGGATACAGTTTTTCGAGGGACTCCGCGAAGAGCGGCGCCAGCGCGATGTAGCCCGCGCTGAAAGGCTCCAGAACGAGGGTGTCGGCGAATTT
>CAZGUL010000010.1:0-10699 GCA_964529055.1 uncultured Spirochaetaceae bacterium | reverse complement strand
CGGAAAAACCGTCCGCCTCCCCGTGGACCAGCCTGTAGCTGTCGGAATTCGCTGAAATCCCGAGGGTTTCTTCCCGGAAAGCCTTCGCCGCGGCCAGACGCCGCGTCACGAAGTCCCCGTCGATGTTCTCCCGGGGATCCTTCGTCAGAAGGCGGATCGCGACGGTGCGGTCGGGATGGTACAGACCGCGTCCGACGAACACCCCGCCCCGGGCCCAGACCTCGACGACGGTGCCCGGATCGGGCCTGCGCCGGGGATGAACGACCATTTTGCTGAAAATCCAGGGATGACGGGTGTTGTAGTCCGTTTTCAGGGTGATTTTCACCGGCCCATGATACCGGAACGGCCGCTCCCGCGCAAGGCGATACGGGGACGGAGGCCGCCGCGGGGGACGGAGGTTGACGCGGGGGACGGAGGTTGACGCGGGGGGGCGGCTCGTGTATAAATGGTATCATGATTTTACCGCTCAACCTCCTGATCGGATATGAAAAAAATATCTACGAGCTTACCTGCGCGGCCATCCGGCGTGCCTACCAGATCACCGTAACGGGCGACGAGGAAGTGGATGCGAACCACGGAAAAGTCGTTTCCACCAGCATCAAACAGATTCTTACCGAAAAAGTCGTTTTCAGCCTGGAAGAGTAACTTCCCCCGGGGCTCATGAAGAAGCCTTTCGCCGTCCTGTTATTCGGACCCACCGGAGTCGGCAAGACGGACCTCCTGGTCCGCCTGTTTTCCGGCCGGGGGGAGGTCGTAAGCGCCGATTCGATGCAGGTCTACCGGGGCCTGGATATCGGCACCGCCAAGCCGACTCCGGACCTGAGAAGGGCGATTCCCCACCATCTCGTCGACATCCGCGATCCCCGTGATCAGTACACCGTGGGGGATTTCGTCTCTTCGGCGGAGTCCCTGATTCGCGCCATCGGGGACGGAGGAAAGGTTCCCGTCGTTTCCGGCGGCACGGCCTATTATTTTCGCAACCTCATCTACGGGCTTCCCGCCGCGCCGCCCGCCGATCCGGTCGTGCGCTCGGAACTCGACGCGGAATGCTCCCGCGCGGGGACGGAGGAAATGCACCGGCGGCTCCAGGGGGCGGACCCGGAGGCCGCTGAGCGGATATCCCCCCGGGACCGCTACCGGATCCTCCGGGCTTTGGAGGTCATCGAAACGTCCGGCAAGCCTCTTTCGGCTTTCCGCGTGCCCGATGTTCCCCGGGCGGACGTGGATTTTCTCACAGTCGGCCTGCTCCGTCCCCGCGAGGAACTCTACCGACGCATCGACGCGAGGGTGGACGCCATGTTCCGGCGCGGCCTCCCCGGCGAAGCCGCGGGACTGATGAAGGCGGGGCTTACCGAAAACGATCCCGGCATGAAGGGGATCGGCTACAGGGAGTTTTTCCTGATGAAACGAGACGGATGCTCGCGCCTGAAGGACATCGCCGACCGCATCAAGGCCGACTCCCGCAGGTACGCGAAGCGTCAGATTACGTTTTTCAGAAGCCTTCCCGGGGTCACCTGGGTCCACCCGGATGACCGGGCCGCGCTGAACCGGATTTTTTCCCCGATTTTCTAAACGTGCCGCCGCTCCGGCCCAAAAACCGCTTTTTCCGCCCGCGACGCCTTGCGATTTCCCCTCCGTCGGTTAAACTGAAAGGAAGGATCTAAAGGAGATTGTGCGATGAACACGCGAATTGACGAACTGGTCAATTTTATCTATGGGGAGGAAAAGGGCAGGCAGGTCTCGGAAAAGCTGTCCCGCCTTCTCGACGAGGCCCGGGAGAGAATAAAACGGCCGGAGGATTATGCGGGCGGCTTTCCGCTCTCGGAAAAAGACGCGTTTCTGATAACCTACGGCGATCAATTCCAGGAAGCAGGCCGCCCGCCGCTGGCGACCCTGAAGGATTTCCTGGATACGTTTCTGCACGGCATCGTCGGCGGGGTCCACATTCTACCGTTTTCGCCGTATTCCAGCGACGACGGTTTTTCCGTCATCGACTTCCGTGCCGTTCACCCCGACTGGGGGACCTGGAAGGAAATCGAGGATATCGCCGGAGAGTACCGGTTCATGGCCGACCTGGTGCTGAATCACTGTTCGAAATCCAGCGCCTGGTTCCAGGCCTTTCTCCGGGACGAGGAGCCCTACCGGGACTATTTCATCACGGTTCCGCCGGGGACCGACGTTTCCGGAGTCTTCCGTCCCCGGACCCATCCGCTTCTGACGGAATTCGACACCGCGACGGGAAAGAAGCTCGTCTGGACGACTTTCAGCGAAGATCAGGTGGACCTGAATTACGCGAATCCCGACGTTCTCCTGGAAATGCTCCGCATTTTTCTTTTCTATGTCGAAAAGGGAGCCCGGGTGGTCAGACTTGATGCCGTGGCTTTTCTGTGGAAGGAGCTCGGCACCCCCTGCCTTCACCATCCGAAAACCCATGCGGCGGTCAAACTTCTCCGTGCCGTGGTCGGAGAACTGTGTCCGTGGGTCGTCATCATCACCGAAACGAACGTGCCCCACAAGGAAAACCTGTCGTACCTGGGGGACGGAGACGAGGCCCACATGGTGTACCAGTTTGCGCTGCCGCCCCTGATCCTGCACGCGTTCCTGAAGACCGATTCGAGCTATCTGCAGACGTGGGCCGCGGAGGTGCGCTCGCCCGGGCCGGGGAGGTCGTTCTTCAACTTCTGCGCCTCCCACGACGGAATCGGGGTGCTGCCCGCGCGGGGGATCCTTCCGGACACGGAACTCGATGACGTCTTCGCCGCCGTCGAAAAACGGGGAGGGTACATCAGCCTCAAGTCGACACCTGCGGGAGACGTCCCCTACGAGCTCAACATCAACTATTTCAGCGCCGTTTCCGAATCCAGCCTTCCGGACTCGCAACGCATCAAGAAATTCGTCGCGTCCCAGTCCATCCTGCTGGCCATGCCGGGGGTCCCGGGCATTTACGTTCACAGCATCATCGGATCGGAAAACTGGAGGGAAGGCGTCGAAGAGTCGGGCATAAAACGGAGGATCAACCGCCGGAAACTCGATTACGAAAAGGCCCAGGACGAATTGTCGACCCCCGACACCTGCCGGGAGAGGATCTTCGCGGGATTCGAGATTCTTCTGATGGCGAGGATCGCCGAACCCGCCTTTCATCCTCTCGCCGATTCGCGGGTCGTCCCGACGGGGACGGAGGTCTTCGCTCTTCTCCGGAGCAGGCGGCCCGAAGACGGCCCCGGCAGGGTCCTGTGCCTTGCGAGCCTGTCTCCGAGGGACGCCGATGTTTCGTTCGCCGGAAAGGACCTCGGCATGGGTGATGAACGCTTTTTTGTCGACATCATCAGCGGAGACACGGTTTACCCGTCCTGGGACACGGAACACAAGTTTTCTCTGGCCCTCGGCCCGTTCGAAGTCCTGTGGCTCCGATATGGAACGGGGACGGAGGATTGACCGAGGATTGACCCGGAATCAGTTCCCGAGCCTTTTTTTCGCCTCCGCGGCTGCGGCTTCCAGGGACAGGTCGTCCACGTTCTCCCGCCGCGCCAGGTCCCGCAGGCTGACCGTTTTCGGATGGGATCGGTCGATGAAGACCCCGAGGGGAATGCCTTTTTTTTCCGCGAAGACGAACTGTTTCGCGATTTTCTGCGGTTCGGGGTAGACCTCCGCCGCGAGTCCCGCGTCCCGGAGGGCCGCGGCCGCGGTGTGGCAGGCTGCAAGATCGGTTTCGTCGGTGCAGAAAACGAGAACGTCGGTGGACGATCGGCGGGAAGGTTTTTTCCCGAGTTCCTCCAGCGCGGCGAGAAGCCGGTCCAGCCCGATGGATGCTCCGACCCCGGGAAGTTTCTCCTTCGTGTAGAGGGAGGCAAGATCGTTGTACCGGCCGCCGGAGCATACGGACCCGATGGCCGGGATATCGGTCAGGAAGGTTTCGAAGACGATTCCGGTGTAATAATCCAGCCCCCGGGTGATGGACGGGTCGAGGACGAAGGATTTTTCCATGCCCAGTGTTTTCATCCATGTTAAAATGGAGGCGATCCGGCGCGTATCTTCGTCCTCCGTCCCCGCGATGCGGATCATTTTTTCCAGGGTCTCCTCGTTTGAAGCGCCGGGGCTGATGTAATCCAGGATGTTTGAGGCCGTATCCGCGTTCGTGAGGCCGGCGAGAAGTCTTCGGACCTCATCCTCCCCGACCTTGTTTATTTTGTCGACGATTCTCAGGATTTCCACGGATTTGTCCGCCGCACCCAGTTTCGCGAGAACGCGGTTGAAGACTCCCCGGTGGGCGAAACGGATTTCAACGCCTTCGATTCCCAGATTGACGAAGGACTGACGCATGACCAGAAGAATCTCGAAGTCGGCGGACCCGGTGTCCGTTCCCACGGTATCGAAATCGCACTGGGTGAACTCCCGGTAGCGGCCGCGCTGGGTGTTTTCGCCCCTGAAGACCTTCGCGATGTGGTAGCGCTTGAAGGGCAGATACAGTTCGTGAAAATGTCCCGCCATGAAACGCGCGAAGGGAACGGTCAGATCGAACCGCATAGCCACGTCCCGGCCGCCGTTGTCGGCGAAACGATACATCTGCTTGTCCGTCTCCCCGCCGCCTTTGCCGAGAAGGACCTCGGTATATTCCAGGACCGGGGTATCGATGGGCACGAAGCCGAAGCTCTGAAAGGTTTTCTCGAGGACAGCCTGCACGCGCTTTCGTTCCATCTCCGATTCGGGCAGAAAGTCGCGGAAGCCCTTGAGGATTTTCGGTTCGATTAAATTCGCCATGGCAGCACTATGCCGGGAAATCGGGAAATTTTCAAGCAGGCCCGGACGCCGGGCGGGGACGCAAGGTTGGGGGACGGAGGCATTTCTTGATGCATTTTTTTGCATGGATGAAGCGTCAGGAAGTATTTGTCTGTTTTATTAATCATGAGAAAACCTCGAATTATCAGGGATGGTGCTCTATACCATGTCGTCGCCCGTGCTAACCGGCGGGAGTACATCCTGTCCCCGGACGACATCAAAAGCATGTTTCTGGATGTGGTTGCCGGCGCAAAGAGAAAATATCGTTTTCATATCGTGAACTTTTGCGTCATGAACAATCATTTCCATTTCATGATCGCTCCCTTGAAAGGAGAAAACATCTCCAGGATCATGCAGTGGATACTGTCGGTGTTCGCCGTGAGGTACAACAAGAGGTTCGGCCTATGCGGTCATGTCTGGTACGACCGTTTTAAAAGCAAAATAGTTGACGGTATCCTGAATTTCCTTCATGCGTTCCGATACATCGCCGAAAATCCGGTCCGTGCGGGTATTGTGACGCGGGCGTGGGAGTACGAATTCAACGGCGTCACCTTCCTGCGTAATAAAGATTTTCATATTATGGAACGCCCCGATCCGCTGCTTCTCCTCTGGGAACCGTCGTTCTGCACGCCCCCGCTGCTTTCTGAGATTTAGCGAAACCGGCCGCTGCGGAGTCTCGGGCGCCTGATGTTGCTGCCTGGGGACGGAGAAGCGGAAGGATTGCTTGATTGGACAGTGGGAAAACCCCTTGACAGTTATGAGCATATGCCCATAATATCGGTTAAGAGGAGCCGCGATGCCCAGACCTTGTCTTCGACGCCGCGTATGCTGTTCCCCGGATTCCGTCCGGTTCAATCCCGCAGGGATTCCCCGGCGGAACCTGGAACACGTGGTGCTCGCGTTCGACGAGGCTGAAGCGGTGCGGTTGGCAGACCTGGAGGGTCTGTATCATCAGGCGGCGGCACGGCGGATGGAAGTCTCCCGGCAGACCTACGGGAGAATACTGGAAACCGCCCGAAGAAAAATCGCCGACGCGCTCCTCAACGGCAAAGCCCTGCGGATAGCGGGCGGTGCAATCGTATGGGAAAAAGGAGAAAATGCAATGAAAATCGCGGTACCCGTGCATAAAGACATGATCGACGGTCATTTCGGTCATTGTGAAGGTTTCAGCGTGTTTACCATCGACGATAAAAAGGCGATCGTCGCGGAGGATTCCGTCACGTCTCCCGCCGGCTGCGGCTGCAAGTCCAACATCGCCTCCATTTTGGCGGGAATGGGCGTGACGCATCTCATCGCGGGCGGAATGGGAGAGGGGGCGGTGAACGTTCTGGCCTCCAACGGAATATCGGTCATTCGTGGAATCAGCGGATCCGCCCGGGCCGCCGCCGAAGCGCTTGCCCAAGGAACACTGAAAGATTCCGGTGTCACCTGCGAAGGACACGACCACGATCATCAGGGGGGCTGCCACTGATTTAGGTCGACTGGGGACGGAGGATCGTTTCCCGGCCGGCTACATTTTCCCCAAGCCGAAATCTCCCTGAATTTTGAAATGATTTCCATCCCGATGCACATCCAGATGTCTCTCCGGAAAGTGCTTCGGGAGGAGTTCCTTAACCTTCGCGGCGGTCGCTTCGTAGATTTCCCGCCGCACATCTTCGTCGATTTCGTCCAGGGTCACCATCGTGACGTCGATGAGATACCCGCGGCCCCGCTCCGATCCGTAACCGGCGGTGAAATCCGCCCCGACATTGAACAAGCCGTCGGATTGAGGGTTCGCCGTTGCTCCCCGCTCCGGCCGCACCGGATGCAGAGCATAGGTCTCTCCGTATGTGTCTTCGATATACGCGTCGACCTCATCGAACATCTTTTTGAACCTGTCGTCGAAAGCCTGCTGTTTCGGATGATACATGCGTTTTCCCGCCACAAGATTATATTGGACGAATCCCCTCGTCAAGGCTGGGGAAAAGAGCCGCATCAGCCGACGGAGGACCGCACGGGTGCACCTTTCAGGTTGGCTGCGAGACGACGAGCCGTCAAGATGCCGCAGAACAGGGTGAATATCCCCGCGATGTGGAATACCGATCCGTATCCGAATGCGGCTGCCGCGGGTCCCAGCGGAAGAGGTCCGGCGAACAGGCCGAACTGTGTCGCCGTAAGACGCACCGCCATGCTCAGTTCCTTGCGTGAACGATGCACGTGGTCGGTGACAAGGGACATCGTGAGAGGAGTCCCTATCCCGACGGCGACTCCGAAGAGCAGGGAATTCGCCGCCTGTGACGTAAAACTCCTCCCGAAGGGCACCAGAACGAGCCCGGCGGTGAGAATGACGCTCATGCCGAAAAGAGCGCGGACCCGTCCTCCGCAGATCTTGATGAAAGAAGCGAGGAGAAAGCGCGCCCCGATGGCGCCAAGGGATCGCAATCCTATCAGGACGCCGATCGAGGTTCCCGTGAAGGATGCCGCGAGAAAAACCGGGTAGAAGGTCATGCGCACGCCGATGGCGAGAACCAGGACGAAGCTCGCGAAAACCGCCGCTCCCGCGACAGGGGTGAGAATGCCTGTCGGATTTACCCGAAATTCAATCCTCCGTCCCCCGCGGCCCTCAGGGTCGGCCGTATTTTCGTGCCTCCGTCCCCCCGGGGGCCCGGGCAGGATGCCGTACAGACCCGCAGCGACCGCGGCCATGACCGATGCCATGGCGATCCAGACGAAAGATGCCCCCGTCCGGTCCAGCAGGAAGCCGGATGCGATGGGTCCCAGCATCTGCCCCGTGTACACGGAAGCGCTGTACCAGCCGAATGCCGAGCTGGAATCCGCCGTGGAGGAGAGTTCCCCGATCTGGAGCTGCTGGCCGAGAATCAGCGCGATTTTCGCCGCCTCTATGACGAAAAGTCCGGGAAGCAGGGTCGCCACCGAGGGAAAGAGGCCGAGGGCGACGTAACTCCCGGCGAGGATGAAAGCCGAAACCGCGAGGGGGGCCTTGTAGCCGTACTTTCTGACCAGGACGGCCACCGGAACCGGGACGAACAGGGATCCGAAGTAGCTGATCCCCAGGATGAGGCCGATGGATGCGGGATCGACGCGGCTCGCGGCGAGCAGGAGGGGGGCCAGGGGTTCCTGCATGGTGAATATGAAGAAGGAGAACAGGGTTACGGCGCAGGCCCCGGCAATGCCGGAAAATCGGGGGGAAGCCATTACTTTGTCGCGGTTTTTCAGCCTTCCGCGGCTCCGGGGCTGCCTTCCAGGTCGAGCTCTTTCGCCACCGTCCGCATGCCGAGGATCGTTTCGGTTATCAGGTCGGAAAGTTCCATTCCCAGCATGCCGGCGCCCTTCTCGATGATGCCCCGGTCAACACCGGCGGAGAAGGCCTTTGCGCCCCATTTCTTTTTGACCGACTTTGCCGTCATGTCCAGGATGCTGCGGGACGGCCGGACGAGGGCCGTGGCGGTGATGAGCCCGGTCAGTTCGTCGGCGGCGAACAGGACCTTCTCCATCCGGTGGACGGGTTCCACGTCGGAGCAGATGCCCCATCCGTGGCTCTGGACCGCGTGGAGGTATTCCGGGGGCCAGCCGGCTGAGTTCAGGATATCGGCGCATTTTTTGCAGTGCTGGTCAGGGTGTTCCTCGTAATCGATGTCGTGGACCAGGCCGACGACACCCCAGAATTCCTCGTCCTCCCCGAACTTGCGGGCGAAGTGGCGCATCACCGCCTCGACGGCCAGCGCGTGCTTGATGAGGTTGTCGGATTTCGTGTGGGAGGTGAAAAGCTTCCAGGCTTCTTCCCGGTTCGGCTTCGCGTTCATGCGGGATACTCCTTGGTCAGTTTATATCGAGGGCCAGGGAAACGGGGCAGTGGTCGGACCCCATGACGTCCTTCAGTATTCCGGCGGACAGGACCTTCGGCCGGAAGCGGTCGTTGACGCAGTGATAGTCGATTCTCCATCCGATGTTCTTCTCCCGGGCCTTGAAGCGGTAGCTCCACCAGGTGTACTGCTCCGGCCGGGAATCGAACATCCTGAAAGTGTCCGCGAACCCGGAGGACGTGAATCTGTCCATCCACGCCCGCTCCTCCGGAAGGTACCCCGGGTTTTTCTCGTTGGCTTTCGGGTTGGCCAGGTCTATCGGCATGTGGGCGACGTTGTAATCGCCGCAGATCACCAGGTCGCGCCCTGACGCGGCGAGACCGGACGCGAAATCCAGCATCGCGTCGCAGAACGCGATTTTGTAATCGAGTCGGGCGCCTCCCTCCTGGCTGTTCGGGAAGTAGGCGTTGATCAGCGTGAAGGACGGATATTCCAGGACCTGCACCCGCCCTTCGTCGTCGAACCGGGGGATCCCCATGTTTCCGACGCGGAGAGGCTTCTCGCGGGTGTAGACCGCGGTGCCGCTGTAGCCTTTTTTCAGCGCGCAGGTCCAATAGCTCGTCCAGCCGTCCGGAGCGGAAAGCTCTTCGGTGAGCTGGTCCTCCTGGATTTTCGTTTCCTGGAGGCAGACGATGTCGGCGCCGCACCCGGCGAGCCACGGCAGGAAGCCCTTGCGCTCCACGGCACGGACTCCGTTGACGTTCCACGACAGGAGTGTCTTCATGGCAGCAGGTATTTCTTGTAGGCGTAGATTTTATCGCTGAGCCGGGCGGCCAGATAGGGGCTTCCTTTCTTCAGGGTCGTGTGGATGACTTTCGCCTCTTCCAGGTACTCCCGGCGTTTTTCCGCGTCCCAGTGTTCGGGGGGTTCTTTCAGGTTCCACACGCGGTCGGCCAGCTTGACCATCCAGATTTCCTTTTTCTGCCGCATGACTCTTTTCAGGCTGTCGTCCATGCGCCGTTTTTTCGGCAGCTCCGCGTTCTTCGTCAGCGCCATGACGCCGTCGGCGACTTCCCTGCCGAACCGGTCCAGGATGATGTCGTAGGACAGGGCGGTGTCCTCGATCGTGTCGTGAAGGAGGGCGCACTGCATGACCAGGTTGGGGTCCTCGACTTCCTCGATGACGGCCGCGCGGAGCGCCTCCATGCAGACGCCCATCAGGTGGACGATGTACGAGTAGTTTTTCCCCGGCACGAACTGGCCTTCATGGGCTGCCGCGGCGAAATGGAGGGTCTCATCGAACAAATCCGGATTCCACATGGCTTTATTATAGCGGAATTTTCATGGCCGGAAAAGGCGGAAAGGATTTTTTTTACGAACGCGCTTCTTCGATTTCGGCGCTGAGCTTTTCCCACTCGATGTGCAGGCCTCCGCGTTCCCCCTCGTTGCGGGAAATCTTCTCCATGACGGCCTTCACCTCGGCGCCGTCGGCGTACACTTCCGGCAGGGCGAGCCTGCGCTGCAGCTCCCGGTGTTCCTCCTCGAGTTCCTCGATGCGGGCGAGGACCTCCTCCTCCCGGCGCTCGAGTCTGCGGAGGATGCTTTTCCGGCGTTTCGCCTCCTCCCTGTCGGTCCGGGCGGCGGATGCCGCGGGGACGGAGGCCTGGAGGCTTTCCGCTGAATCCGGACGGTTTTCCTGTTCCTCTTCTTCCCGGGAAATCCTGAAAAGGTAGTAGTCGTAACCTCCGGGGAAGAGCCGCGGCGGATGTCCCGCCCGGAGTTCCAGCACCTTTCCGGCCAGGCCTTCGATGAAATAACGGTCGTGGGACACGAAAATCACGGTGCCGGCGAATTCCCGCAGGGCGTCGAGGAGAACGTCCTTTGAATTCATGTCCAGGTGGTTCGTGGGTTCGTCGAGGATCAGCAGGTTCGCCGGATGCAGAAGCATTTTCAGCAGGGCGAGGCGGTTTCGCTCGCCGCCGCTCAGGACCGCGGTGGATTTGTGGATGTCGTCTCCGCGGAACAGAAACGCCCCGAGCATGTTCCGTATTTTGGGGAAAAGCGGGGTGGGGCAGACCGCCTCGATCTCCTCGACCACCGACCGGGACGGGTCCAGGCTT
>CAZGUL010000009.1:0-21206 GCA_964529055.1 uncultured Spirochaetaceae bacterium | reverse complement strand
TGTTCGCGTATGTAGAGGATATGCGGCTGGTGGTCAACAAGACCAACGGAAGGCACTCCACCCTGCTTGTAACGAAGGAAGACATGGGGGCCGAGGGATTCATCCTGGGGACCCACACGATGGACCCCGGCGGGTACGCGAACCAGCACACCCACACCAGGGAAAGCGAGGCGATGTTCTTCTACGAGGGATCCGGCATCGCCACCATCGGCGACAAGGAATACGAAATCACCGTCGACTCCGTCATGCTTGCCCCCCCCGGAATACCCCACAGCATCCGCAACACGGGGAAAGGTCCGCTGAAATTCGTTTTCGTGTATTGCCCTCCCCTTCCGGAGCATGTCAGCAGACAGGAATACTACGACAGAGCCAGGGACAAGATCTGATCCTCAAGGAAGAATTCCGGACGGGGACGCCCCGGCGTTCCCTGTCCGGACCCGCGCGGTCAACTCCGCCTTGACAAAGAGGGGGCGGAAAACGAAACTCGAAAAACCATGAAAATATCCCTCGAAAAACAGACCGGCATCGGGACCTACGCCTTCCGCTACTCCATCGGCTTCGGAGGATTCGCTCCGCCGGTCCCGATGGACGCCTACAGGCTCCTGGACGAGGTGAACGCCCTCGGACTGCGGCGCTGCCTCGTCTGCGAAAACCTGCCGTTCATGCACAACACGGACGCCGAATTCCGGCGGATAAGGAAATACGCCGACGAAAGAGGGATCACCGTGGAACTCGGTTTCCGCAATCTGACCGACCACAACCTCACCCGCCACCTCGCCGCCGCGGAAATCTTCGGGTCACCCTTTCTCCGCGTCGTGCTGAACGAAAGCGGCTCCCCCCGGAACGCCGCCGAAAACGAAAAGGTACTCGCGGACGCCGAGTCCCTCATCCTGAAACGGCTTCCGGACCTCCGGATCCGGAACGTCACGCTCCTTGTGGAAAATTATTTCGATCACGATAATTCGCATCTCCTGCGGCTCATCAGGAATGTCGACTCCCCGGCGGTGAGGCTCGTTTTCGACACAAACAACTGCTTCGGATTCCTGCAGACCCCGGAGGAAGCTTTCCGTGAAGTCGCCGCGTACACCGCGATGATCCATCTCAAGGATTACGAGATCCGGAAGGTAGAGGCCGGATATTTCATCACCGGAACCGTCCTGGGCGAAGGCTGGCTCGACGCGGAGGGTCTCGTCGGCGCCTCGCTGCGCGCCAACCCGGACATGGTTTTCCTCATCGAAATGGCGGTAAAGAGAAAGGACGGTGCCTCCCCCGCCGAAATCGTCGCGGCGGAAAAGGACCATATCGCCCGGAGCGTCCGCAAACTGAAAGAGCTGCTCCTCGAAGCGGACGGCGGGACCGGCTGAAAAAAAAGGCGGCGTCCGGCGCGCCGCCGTAATTCTATTCCGGAAGCAGGATGACCTTTCCCGCCTGTCCGGCGAGGGCGAGGTCGAACCCCTTCTTGAATTCCCTGAAACCGAATGTATGGGTGATGAGCTGCTCGATGTTCACCCGGCCCGACGAGAGCAGGTTCTTCGCGATTTCCCAGGTCGTGAAGGTGTCGCGCCCGTGGATGCCGTAGAGGACCGCGCCTTTCCAGACAAGGTCGGGACCTGCGTCCAGCACGAGAGGTTCCGACGGGAGCCCCACCATGCAGTAGGAGCCGCTCTTCCGGAGCATCTCGAATCCCTGTTTCATCGCCTTCACGTTGCCGGATGTTTCGATGACCACCCCCGCGCCGAGACCGCCGGTGAGGTCCTTTATGATCGCCACCGGGCCGTCCCGTTTTACATTGACGGCAACATCGGCGCCGACCTTCTTCGCCAGCTCGAGGCGGTAATCGCTTACGTCGGTCACCAGGATTCGCGAGGCCCCCATCGAACGGGCGAGAAGCGTGTAAAAGCCCGATGGGGCCGGCGCCCACGACGGCCACCGTGTCACCCACCATCCTGACGTAGCTGACCGCGTGGACCGCCACCCCGAAGGGCTCGAACAGCGCGGCCACATGGTCCGGCACGTTGTCCGGGACCAGCTCCGCGCTGAACTCGGGAATGACGGCGTATTCGGCGAAGACCCCGGTCTTGAAGCGCCGGACGTTCTGGCAGTTGAACTGTTTGCCGGTCCGGCAGAGAAAACAGGTTCCGCAGGGAATGTGGGTTTCCGCGGCGACCCGGTCGCCGACTTTCACCTTTGTGACGTTTTTGCCGACTTCGACGACCTCCCCGGAAAATTCGTGGCCCAGCACCCGCGGCAGCTTTCCGTAGGCCTTCTCGACGGTTTTCGCCGCCCACTCGTTCCATTCATAAATGTGGATGTCGGTGCCGCAGATGGCGCAGGCCGCGGGTTTGACCCTGACGTCGTTCGGCCCCATGTCGGGAAGAACGAAGTCCGTGTACTCCGCCCCGTACTCGGGCCGTGTTTTCACTATCGCTTTCACTTTCATTTTACGCTCCCTCGTGTGATCATTTTATTTTCCCATCAGCAGGTTCGGCAGGAACGTCACCGTTCCGGGAACGAAGGCGATGGTCAGGCTTGCAAGGATGAGGACTACCAGGAACGGGAGGCTCTCCCTGATGACGGTCCCGGTCGAGGCTCCGGCGATCCGCGCGGAGATGAAGAGGCTGAGGCCCACGGGAGGCGTTATCAGCCCGATGCACATGACGAGGACGCTCAGGACACCGTAATGCACCGGGTCCAGCTGCAGGGCCTCCGCCACCGGAGCCAGAAGCGGCACCACGAGAATGAGGCCGGTCGTGACGGTTATGAAACAGCCGACGATCAGGAAGATCAGGATCGTAATCAGCATCAGGACCGCGGGCGAACCCGCGAGATTGATGAGCGCGGCGCTGAGTTCCTGGGGGATGTTCTGCCGCGTCGCCAGCCACGTGAAGGCCGCCACCGTCGAAATGATGAACATGATGCCGCCGGACTCGATGCCCGCCTCTATAAACTGCTCCCATATTTCCCTGAGTGTGATGTCCCGGTAAACGAAATAGGCAAGAAAAATGGAATAGGCCACGGCCAGTACGGCCGCTTCCGTAGGCGTGGTCAGCCCGAAAAGTATGCTGCCCAGAATGATGACCGGGGTCAGAAGCGGCAGAAACGCCTCTTTCGTGGCCTGGTAGAGTTCCTTCAGCGTGGCGCGTTTGTAGCGGGGATAATTCCGCCTTTTCGCGAGGACATACACGACCCCCATCATGTATAAAACCATCAGGATGGCCGGCACCGCTCCGCCGAGAAACAGCCGCGCTATCGACACACCGGCAAGCCCGCCATACACGACGAAGGGGATGCTGGGGGGAAATATCGGCCCGATCACGGAGGAGGCGGCTGTCACCGCGGCGCTGAAACCGTCGTCGAAACCTTCCTCCTTCATGGCCTCGATCTCGATGAGTCCCAGCCCCGCCGCGTCCGCGGCGGCGGACCCGGACATCCCCGCGAAGATCAGACTCGCGACCACGTTGACGTGGCCCAATCCGCCCGGGATGTGCCCGACGAGCTTGCTCGCGAACTTGAAGAGCCGTCTCGTTATCCCGCCGGTGTTCATGATCCTTCCCGCCAGCAGAAACAGGGGTATGGCCAGCATGATGAAGCTGTCCGTACCTAGAATCATCCGCTGGGGGAGGACCATCAGCGGAATCGCCGTTTCGGTAAGAAGCATCGCCAGCGCGGTGAGGAGCATGACAAAGGCGATGGGCGTTCCCGCCCAGATAAAAAACACCAGAGCGAAAATGAACGCTGCAAGCATCAGGCTCCTCCTTTCGCTGAGCGGAGCTTTTCCGCTTCCTCGATCATGATTTCCGCAAGGTGCACGCTCATCGCGAAGGCCGAAAGCGGAAGCGAAACATAGAGAACGTTCTGGGGGATCTCAACCGACGACAGGCTCGCCGCGGAAAACATGTTCATGAGAATGATGCTGTACACGATGAGCAGCACCATGGCCGCGATGATGCATCCATTGGTGAACAGGTTGATCCACGCCTGATTTTTCGGCGAAAGCCGGGTGATGAAATTGTCGATCGCCACGTGTCCTTTTTTCTTGATCGCGGCGCTGGCTCCGACGAAGGAAATCCAGGTGAACAGGAACCGGGAAATTTCGTCCGCCCACGCAAGAGGAGCGTTGAATGCGTAGCGCAGAATCACGTTCACGAACAAGAGGACGACCACCGCGGCGATCAGGACCCCGAGCACGGGCCGTTCCACCTTGTAGACCCCGTCGCTCATTTTCTTGATGAATGAGTTCATAGTCTTCTTTGTTCCTTCCGGGAAGACGCCGGGGCGCCGCCCCGGCTCGTTCGACTTTTACTTCTGCGCGGCGAGGATCTTCTCGTAGAGACCCACACCCCACTTGCTTTCAAACTGCTTGTAAATCTGGGAGCAGGCCGCCCGGAAGGCGTCCAGGTCGGGCCGGGAAACCTTCATTCCTTTTGCTTCCATTTCCTTCAGCTGTTTTTCCTCGTTCTCGCGGTTAAGCTTGCCCGCCAGGTCGCCGCCTTCGATGATGGCTGTCCGGATGATGTCCTGGATTTCCCTGCTGAAGCCGCTGAACAGCTTTTCGTTGATTCCCACAACCTCGAACTGATGGATGTGCTCGGTCAGGATGATGTTCGTGTTGACTTCATAGAACTTCCGCGCGTAGATCGTCGGAATCGGGTTCTCCTGGCCGTCGACGACCTTCTGCTGGATCGCCGTGTACACTTCCTGCGGGTCCATCGGGGTGGGCGTGTAGCCGATGGCATGGCCGATCGCGACGTTCACCGGCGACTCGGGGCAGCGGATTTTCAGGCCCTTGAGGTCCGAAGGCTTCGTCGCGGGAACGTTGGCCGTGACCTGCCGGGCGCCGTAATCCCAGTGAAAGTCCAGGACCCGGGTGTTGGTCTTCGCCAGGATACCCTGCACGAATTCCTGGCCGATGGGACCGCGCATGACTTTTTTGTGGCTTTCGTAATCCTTCCACATGTACGCCATGTCGGAAATCGCCATGGCGGGATAATACTTGGCCACCATGGCCGGCGCGACGAGGTACATCTGGATGCTTCCCATCATGACGCCTTCGAAAATGTCCCCTTCCTTGCCCAGCTGGCCGTCGGGAAACACCTGCAGTTCAATCTGACCCTTCGTGCGTTCCTTGATCCATTCGCCGGCCTTCCGCGCCGCGACCATGTGGGGATGAGTCGTGGTGATCGTCGAACCGAGCTTCAGAACGGTCGGCTCGGCCTTCGCTCCGGCGGATTCCTTCGCGGCCTCCTTGGAGCCTCCGGCGAACGCGGCCGACAGGCTCCCCAGCGCCAGCGCGGCGGCCAGGAAGAAAACGACCGATTTCCTGAAAGACACTGATTTCATGCAAAAACCTCCTGAAAAATTTTTTATCACGTGAATGCTCTGAAAACGCGGACCCCCTTGTCCCGCCCGGCACCACCTCCTTATGAAGATTTCTCCGCCATGGCCTGGATGTGTTCGAAAAAATCGAGCACTCCCTGCTTCGCGGCTTCCAAATGCTCCAGAACGAGTCTTTCCATGTATTCTTCCGATTTCCGTGTGCGAAGGGCGTCCACCGTCTTTTCGTGGTCCGCCATCATCCTTTCCCGGTGTTCCGCCGACCATTTCATCGCGGCCATGGAACGCCGCGTCCTTCCCCACAGATCGAAAATGGTTTTGCAGAGCCAGAAATTGCCCGAGCTTCCGTACAGGAGTTCGTGGAACGCGTTGTTCGCCTCGGAATAATTTTTGTAATCGCCTTTTTCCAGGCTGTCCTTTATCCGCGTAAGGTGGGATTCCAGGGCCGAGACGTCCTGCGGGGTGATCCGGGATGCCGCCATGGCCGCCGCCCGGGATTCCAGGATTTTCCTGACATCGTAAATCTGGGCCACGTCCCGGGTGTCGTATTCCGCCACCGTGACGCCCTTGTGGGGAACGACCCTGACCAGACCTTCGTTTTCCAGCCTGCGCATGGCTTCCCGGATAGGGATGATGCTCATGCCCATCCGCTCGCTCAGCCGGCTCACCACCAGGGGAGCGTTCGATTCGTACTCGCCTATGAGGATGTCGTGACGGATGGCGTTGCAGGCAATTTCCCAGAGGGGCTTGTACTGGTCCGCGGTTTTCCCGCCGATCACGCTGCCGGTTTCCACCCCAGGCCCTCCAGGGTTCTTTTCAGATAATCAGCCGCCAGTTCGGGACTCGCGTACACGGGAACCCGGCAGACGTCTTTCAGCTTCTTCATGGCCGCATACAGGGAGGATTGCGCGAGGATGATCACATCCACCTCCGGAGCCAGGGCCAGCGCGGCCTCCACTACGAGGCGATCGTGCTCCTCCGGATCGGTGCGGAGAAACCCGCGGGCTTCCGGGCAGGCTTTCGGGACGATTTCCACCTTCAGGTTTTTCGCTTCCGCGGTTTCCCGAAGGATGCGGGTGCTCGGCTCGAGGGTCACGTTTTCCGTCGCCACCAGGCCGATCCTCCGTCCCCGGGTGACGCCGGCCTCCGCCATCGCCTCGTCGATTTTCAGGATGGGAATGGAAACGAGCTTCCGCGCCGTGTCCACCGCGGGGGAAAATGTCGATCCGGTGACGAGGACGGCGGCGGCCCCGTAGTTTTCCGCTTCCGCCGCCAGGGAACATATCCGCCGGACGACCGACGGGGTCGTGCCGCCGGCCCGGTTCAGCTCGAGAAAGATGCCCTCATGCAGGATGTTGACGACCTCGACTCCCGGACAGCGTTCCCTGACGAGGGAGTCCATCACCGGAATTACCTGAGGAATGCCATGCAGCAAAACGACCGACCATTTTCGCGTCACAACGCGGCCCCCAAACCCTATATCTTATAGGATATAAGCTATAGAGCGATTGTAAGGCCCGAAACGACGGCTGTCAACGAAAATTTTCCCGAATTCCGGCAGTCCCGGCGGCCGCCCCCCTTACCGGCCCTTCCCCACAAAGGCATCCAGATTTTTCGCGGAGGCCTCCGCGAGCCCCGTCATGGTGCCCCGGAGCCGGCGCGCCATTTCCAGCATGTCGCCGTAAGCGTCCTTGACTTCCATGGACAGGGTTTTCAGGTCCACCAGTGCCGTGGTTATCTGGGTGCTGCCGGAGGACAGTTCGCTGAACGTGTTGATGAGCTCCGACATGGTGTCGGCGAAACCGCCGATCTCCGCCGCCATCTGACGGATCATGGCGTCCGTTTCGGTGGAACGCTGGGACGTGACGGTTATCCCCTCGATGATTCCGGACAGAGTCCGGGAAATGTTCTGGGAATTCTCCCGGGTGGCTTCGGACAGGCGTCTGATTTCGTCCGCCACGACGGCGAACCCCTTCCCCGCCTCCCCGGCGTGGGCGGCTTCGATGGCCGCGTTCATAGACAGCAGGTTCGTGTTCGACGCGACCCCTTCGATCATCTCGATGGTGTCCGCGATTCCGTCAACGGATTTGGCGATGTTCCGGACCGATCGGATCGTTTCGTTCATCGATTCCTGCCCTTTCAGGGCGTTCTCAACCAGGACCTGGATCGATTCCCGCTTCTTCTGCGAAACCTGCGAGGTGGAACCTATGGAGGCCACCATCTGTTCGATCGCCGCGGAGGATTCCTCCAGGGACGCGGACTGGCTGCCGATTTTGCCGTTCAGTTCCTCGACCAGGCCGTTGATCTTCTCGATGAACGAAAGGGCGCCCTCGATCTGGTCGTTCAGGCTCCTGTTGAAATCGCCGATCTGTTTCTGCTCGTCCTTGAGGATCTCCAGGGTGTAGTGATGGCAGTTCTCCGGCTTGTTGAGGCCGTTGAAAATGGCCGTGGTCATTCCCTCGCAGGAGCCGTATCCGCAGGAGCCGCAGTTGTAAAAATCCTTTTTTTCGAATTTCCGCATGCTCTCGTGGATGCGCCGGGCTTCCTCGTTCGACGGGATTTTCAGCGCGTTGTTGTCCGCCAGGTTCGTGTACGTCCGGGCGTAGAGGCCTTTTTTCCAGTAGCGGGAAAGGGTCTTGCCGATTCTCGAACGGGAAAACAGGCGAAAGCGGGGTTTGTACCGGGCTATCATGTCGGCCCGCCGGCGTTCGATGGGATGCTCCAGCCGGTCCGGCGACTTGTCCCCGTTCAGCGTTCCCGGCCCCCCGTTGCAGCCTTTCTCGCAGTTGAGGCAGTCCACCATCAGGGGATTTATCCCCTCCGCGAGGGAGGTCGAAAGCCCGTCCAGGTAGGGATAAATCGCGTGGCGGCCCTCGATCTTCCGGGTGCGCAGGGCGATTCCCGGAACCTCCCTCTCGGCGGTGCGCAGGAGCCCCCCGGGAATGGAGAAAAGGACGGCCCGTTCCGCGGGCGGATTCGCGAAATCTATTTCCGGATACGCGGCGAGCCTGACCTTTTTCTCCTCCAGGTGCTTCTGGATCGAAGCCAGCGTCACGTTGAAGTCCCCGATGCCGATTTCGTCGAATTCCCGCCTCTTCGCGAGACAGGGCGACAGCACCGCGAAACGATGGTTCCGGTAGGCGGGATAAAACTCCCTGATCATCTTCATCGTGTGGGCCATGGGACTGTCCGCCGGGGCCAGATGGGGCAGAAGCTCCGGCCGGTAAATTTCCATGTACGAAACCAGGGCCGGACAGGGCTGCGCGATGACCATTTTGGGGGAGTTTTCCCTGATGTGGTCAACGTAGGACGTGACGGTGAGTTCGGCGCCGAAGCTGACGTCGAAAACCGCGGCGACGCCGAGGGTCGAAAGGTAGCCGTTGAGCCGCAGGTACGTGTCGGGATAACTCGAAACCACCGCCGGCGCGGCGATGGCGACGATCTTTTCACCGCGGGCCAGGGCCGCGAAAAAAGCGTCGGCGTCGTCGATGCGGAGCCGGGCGTCGTGGGTGCAGGCCTCGATGCAGCTGCCGCAGCCGATGCACAGGTCGTGGTTGATCGCCACCGTGTCGCCGGTGGCGTCCATGCAGTATTTGACGGGGCACGCCGCGATGCAGGCATAGCAATTGACGCATTTTTCCTCGTCGACTTTTATTACGGGAGACAACTTCGTTTTTTCCATGTGTAATAAATAGCACGGTTCGGGGCAAAGCACAAAAAAATTCGGCCGACCGGCCGACCGGCTCCGCCTTTCATGACTTTTGACAGTCTTTTTACATTCAGCCCCGGAAGGCCGCCTATTCCGGCGTCATATCTCAAGAACCTCCACTTCCGCGTCAAAACTTTTTCTTTTTATTTGACAAATACCCCGGCAAGGCATAGAATTTCTGAAAACTTGGAATTTGCCGCGCACCCACACGTACAACCAGCCCAAAAAACGGAGGAAAGGAAGATGAAAAATGTCCTGCGAAACATTGCACTGATGGCCGCCCTGTCGGCTGCCCTGACCGGGGCCGTTTTCGCCGGCGGCGCGAAGGAAGCGCCGAAGCAGCAGGTCGAAAAGGTGAGCCTGTCCTACTGGTCGGTGGGGAATTTCCCCGGCTACGACCCGTTCTGGGAGGAAGTCGCCCGCCGTTTCGACAAGGAGAGACCCGAAGTCGAACTGGATCTCAAACTGACCCTGATTCCGTACAGCGGCTACGAGGCCCGGTATCAGACGGCCTTCGCCGCCGGCGCCGGCCCCGACATCATCTGGGACATGACGCACCAGACCGCCGGCCAGCTCGAGGTCAGCGAGAAAATGCCGGAGGACATCGCGAAGAAGCTCGACCGCATCATGGGCGGCCCCGGTTCGGTGGTGGGCATGTACAACGGGGTGCGCTACGGAGTCCCCGTCGAGGGCGGCTACTTCCAGATGATGTTCATCAACGTGCCGATGTACCGCGAGGCGGGTCTGGACCCCGACAAACCCCCGAAAACCTACGCGGAGCTCCTGGAACACGCGAAAAAGCTGACCAAATACGACAAGTCCGGCAGGATAACCCGCAGCGGGTTCGCCGTCCGCTACGACGGCCACCCCTTCGGCATCGCCGACAAGACGGTTCCCTTCATCGACGCGTGGGGGACAAAGCTGCTGAGCTGGGAGGATAGAAAGGCGAGCGGCCACGTGAACAGCCCGGAAGCCCTGGCGGCGATGACTTTTTACAGGGACCTGGTGAGGACCCACAAGGTCGCGAGCCTGGAAATGGGCGAGCCCATGGAGAGTTTCGGACGGGAGCTGTCGGCCATAATGTTCCGGGAGAGCTTCGCGGTGGCGTGGCTGAAGAAATTCAATCCCAAGCTCGAGTTCAAGGTCTACGCCCTTCCCGCGCAGGCGCGGGCGTCCGGGTACGCGGGCAACTTCCCCTGGTCCATCCAGGTGAACAAGAATTCGCCGGAATCCCACCGGAAATGGGCCTGGGAAATGATGCGCTACTATGTGGACAAACCGGAAATCCGGCACGAGCACGCGGTGGCGGCGAACATCATTCCGCCCTTCACCGACATCCTGGAACGGCCGGAATTCACCAAGCACCAGGCATACGCGGCTTTCGTGGAAATGTCCAAGGGCCGGGCGGCCACCAATTACCATATACCGCCGGCCCAGGCTCTGCTGAAGGAATTCGGGGACGCGACGCTGGACATCATTTTCGGCAGGGCGGAGGTCAAACCCGCCCTGGACAGGGCGGCGGCCGCTATGGACGCGATCCTGGCCCGCTATAAATAAACAACGGCGGCGCAACGGTGAAGAAGAAGCGGGTTTCCGCTTCTTCTTCCCTTTCCCGGAGGACACATGAAGAACATCGGCCTCGATCGCCTGACGAGGAAACGGCGGCTCCAGCTGAGCGGCTTTCTTTTCGTCCTGCCCGCCGCGGCGTACGTCCTCCTCGTCTATTACGTTCCGCTCCTCAACTCCTTCGCCATGTCTTTTACCGAGATCCTTCCGAAGCGTCCCCCCGCCTTCGCGGGCCTCAAGATCTACCGGGAGGTTCTGGCTGACAGGTCCTTCTGGGAAAGCGTCGCGAACACGCTGCTTTTCAATTTCATCTCCCTGATGCTCGTCGTCCCCTTCGGCATTCTGATCGCGGTGGGGATTTCCGGCATCAGGCGCAGCGTCCCGCGGGACGTGTTCACCGCCCTGTACATTCTGCCGATTTTCATCTCCTTCGCGGCGGCGGGCGCGATCTGGGAATGGATTTTCCATCCCCATTACGGTGTGGTCAACAACGTTCTCGCCGCCGTAGGGGGGCCGCGCTTTTCCTTTCTGACGGGAACGGACCAGGTTGTTCCGAGCCTGGCGATCATTAATTTCTGGGTCCGTGCGGGATACTGCATCCTCATCGTCCTGTCCGGGCTGCAGAGCATCCCCCAATCCTACTTCGAGGCCGCCCGGGTGGACGGCGCGTCCCGGTTCACCCTGTTCCGCCGGATCACCTTCCCGCTTCTGCTTCCCCAGATCGCCGTCATCGTCCTGCTGGAGGTCGTTTCCGGATTCAAGGTTTTCGACGTGGTGTATGTCACGACCCAGGGCGGACCGGCCCGGGCGAGCTACATGCTCCTGTTCTACTTTTACGACAACGCATTCCGTTTCTACCGGCAGGACAGGGCATCAGTCGTGGCCGTCCTCATGTTTCTGACCCTGCTCGTCTTCAGCATCATCCAGCGGCGGATACTCAAGGGGAGAAAATATGAGTTTTAAACCGAAGCGGCCTTTCACCGTCGTTTTGTTCATGATGCTTTTCCTGGGCCTGGGCTTCTTCATTTTTCCCGTGATCTGGGCCGTGGTGTCGAGCTTCAAGGGGCCGCAGGAAATTCTCCGGGTCCCGCCGTCTTTTCTTCCGGACGACCTGGCCTACCTGGCGAACTACGCGGAAGTGTTCGTCCGTTCCGAATTCCTGCGCTTCATTTTCAATTCCTTTCTGCTGTGCATCGCCGCAGTGTCGATCAGCCTGTTCTTTTCCGCCCTGGCGGGCTACGGGTTCGCGAAGTTCAACTTTCCCCTGAAGGAGATTTTCTTCTTCGGCATCATCGGGGTGCTGATGGTCCCGTTCCAGTCCGTGGCCGTTCCGCTTTTCATCAGCCTGCAGAAGATGAAACTGGTCGACACGTTTCTTGGCCTGCTGCTCCCCCTGATGATCAGCGCCTTCGGAGTCCTGCTGATGCGGGAGGGCGTGGCCGCCATTCCGGACGACTACATCGACGCGGCGCGGATTGACGGTTCCTCGGAGTTCAGGACTTTCCTGTCCGTCATCCTGCCGATGACGAGGCCTTCCCTCGCCGCGCTGGCGATCATCAAATTCATGTGGACCTGGAACGAGTTTTTCTGGCCCCTCCTGGTAATAACATCCCCGGAGAAGGCGACGGTGACGCTGGGAATTTCCTATTTCTCCAACGTCCACTTCCGGGAGTATCACCTCATCATGCCCGCCGCGGTGCTGAGCATGCTGCCCCTCTTTCTGCTGTTCGCCGTCCTGCGCAAATGGATGATCGAGGCCCTCTCCGGTGTGGGACTGAAAGGCTGACGATGAAAATCGGACTCAACCTGGAATTCGCCCGGACCGAAGGGCTCTCCTTCGCGGAAGGCCTCCGGAGCGCCCGGGAAGCGGGCTTCAGGATCGTGGAGCCGTACTTTTACGCCCCGGGAAGCCTGAGGATCAACAGCCACTACTCGGTGGCATCCCGGCCCCGGTATTTCCATCTCCGCGCGGGGGAAACCCGCCTGAAGGAAGCGGGAAAACTGCTTCGCCGGCTGGGCATGAGTTTTTCCGCCGTCGATGCGCACACCAGCCTGCTGGTCCCCGAGATCGGCGTGCCGCACATAACGAAGGCCATGGACGCCGCCGCCGAACTGGGATGCCGCATCGTCGTGACCGACGAGGGGCCGGTGTCCCCCTATTGGACCTCGCCGGACACGGCCTTCGACGTTTTCCGGACCAGTCTCGATCACGTTCTGGAACACGGAAGGCGGAGGGGGGTGCTCCTCGCGGTGGAGCCCCACAACCCGCTGACGGTGAGCGAAAAATACACTACAGTGCTTCTGGAAAGTTACCCCCCGGAGGCTCTGGGAATCAATTTCGATACGGGAAACGTCTATCTCGCGGGACGGGACCCCTGCGGGATGCTGGAAAAACTCCTTCCCCGGGTCGTCCACATCCACGGGAAGGACATACCCGCCGCGATGGCGGCGAAACGCGGGCACGCGACGGGGACCCGCGTCGGCACGGCGATCGGGTCGGGGGTCGTGGACTTCCGCGGTCTTCTTGCCCTGCTGAAAAGAAAATCGTATTCCGGGATCCTCTCGGTGGAATGCGACACCCTCGCGGAGGCCCGGCGGAGCCGGGAATATCTGGAATCCTTTGATGGAGACGAGAAATCATGAAAAAACCGACAGACATACGGGTGAAGGACCTTTCCCTGTATTTTATTCCCGTGGAAACGCGGATTCCCCTGAAATTCGGCCCCGAGACGACGACCCGCGTCACCTGCGCCCGGGTGCGCATGGAGGTGGAAAATTCCCGGGGAAGCAGCGGCTGCGGCTGGGGGGAAACCCCCCTCAATGTCCAGTGGGTCTGGGTGAGCGCCCTCCCCCTGACGGAAAGGGAAAAGGAGCTGGAAGCCTTCACCGTGACCCTCGCGCGGGCATGGAAGAGTTTCCCGGCCCAGGGGCACCCGATGGAGATCACCCACCGGTTTCTCGAGCATGAACTGCCGGCCCTGCTGAAGGAACACAACGAACGGCGGAAAGGCGCCGAACCCATGCCGTGGCTCGCCGCGCTGGTGGCCTGTTCGCTGTTCGACATAGCCCTGCACGACGCGTACGGGGTGGTCAACGATGTGCCGGTGTATGCGACCTACACCCGTGACTTCATGAACGCCGATCTGTCCGCGTACCTGACCCCCCGGGAGGGCCGCGGCGTCGATTTTGCCGGATTGTACCCCGACAGCTTCCTCGTCCGGCCGGCGCCGAAGACCCTCCCCGCCTGGCACCTGGTGGGGGGAAAGGACCTCATCGACGAATCGGAACTCACGGGGTCCGAACCCGACGACGGGTATCCCGTTCTGCTCCGGGACTGGATACGGCGGGATGGACTCACGTGCCTTAAAATCAAGCTCCGGGGGAACGATCCGGAGTGGGATTACGACCGGCTCGTCCGGGTGGGAAAAATCGCGCTGGAAACGGACATCCGCTGGCTCAGCTCGGATTTCAACTGCACCGTCCGGGACCCGGCTTACGTCATCGGGATTCTCGACCGGCTCATGGCGGAGCATCCGCGGATGTACGGGATGCTTCTCTACGTGGAACAGCCTTTTCCCTACGACCTGGAGAGCAATCAGATCGACGTGCACGGCGTATCGGCGCGAAAACCGCTCTTCATGGACGAAAGCGCCCACGACTGGAAGCTGGTGAGACTGGGGACTCGGCTTGGCTGGACGGGCGTCGCGCTGAAAACCTGCAAGACCCAGACCGGCGCCATCCTGAGCCTGTGCTGGGCGAAGGCCCACGGGATGACGCTGATGGTGCAGGACCTCACGAATCCCATGCTCGCGATCATTCCGCACCTCGCGCTGGCCGCCCACGCGGGAACCATCATGGGCGTGGAAACGAACCAGAGCCAGTTCTACCCGAAGGCGTCGGAACCGGAAGCCGCCGTCCATCCCGGCCTGTACACCCGGAGGAACGGCAGCGTCGATCTTTCCACGCTCCGGGGGCCCGGCTTCGGATACGGCATCGACGGAATCCGCAGGCGCCTGCCGGATCCCGCCGTGTAGGGCGCGCAGGCCATGCGATCCGTCCTTAACCGCTCCGCCGGCGCGAAACAGACCAATCGCCGCCGTCTGTTCGAAATACTGTCCCGGGAGCGCCGGGTGTCGCGGCCGCAGCTTGCGCGCCTGACAGGCCTCAGCAGGGCGGGAATTTCGATCCTGGCGGACGATCTCCTCGATCTGAACCTGGTCCGGGAGGTCGGTTTCGCCGATTCCGTCGGCGGCCGGCCTCCGGTTCTTCTGGAATTCAATCCCGACGCCGCCTTCACCCTTGGCGCGGGAATCCACGATTCCCAGTGGTCCATCGTCGCCGCCAATCTCGATTCCCGCGTCGTGGCGGACGAAAGCGTCTCCTTCACGGGAAAGGACCCCCAGGCTGCGGTGGCCGCCCTCCGCCGGGGGATCGACGCGATCAGAAAACGCTTCGACGACACGCGGCTCCTTCCCGGCATCGGGCTCGGCCTCCCCGGGCTCGTCGACATCCGGACGGGCATCATAAAATGCGCCTTCGATTTCGGGTGGAACGACGTGCCGTTCGCGCACATGGTCGAAAAGGCCCTCGGCCTCGCCGCCATCGCGGCGAACCGCAGCAAGGTCGGCGCCCTCGCCGAGCTCCGCCGCTTCGCCGGCCGGGGAATCCAGAACCTCATCTACGTTACCATCGGAACGGGGGTTTCGGCGGGGATCATCTACCACGGGGAGCTCTACGTGGGGACGAATTCCAGCGCCGGGGAGTTCGGCCACATGACCATCGTTCCCGACGGGCCGCTGTGCGGCTGCGGCAACAGGGGCTGCCTCCAGGAACTCGTTTCGGAAAAGGCCATCGCGAACGCGGCGCGGCGCCGGCTCCGGGCGGGCAGCGGCGGCGTTCTGGCGGAGATCGCGGGGCTGCATCCCGAGCGTCTGCAGGCGGTGGACGTTTTGCGCGCGGCGGAGGAGGGCGATGAAACCGCCCGCGCCGTGGTGGCCGAAACGGCCTCGTATCTGGCCGTCGGGATCGGCAACATCATCAACCTGTTCAACCCGGAGCTGATAGTCCTCGGCGGCCCCGTGGCAAAGGCGAGCCCCCTCCTTGTGGACGATGCCCGGCGGGAGGTCGCCCTCCGCGCCCTCGCGTACCCGCTGTCCGCGGTCGAGATCGTTCCGAGTTCGCTGGGGATCGACGCCGGCGCCATCGGCGCCTCGGTGATGGTGCTGAAACAGGCGGCCCATCTGCTGTTCGACGGGACCCTCCGCGGGAACCGCCAGCCCCATCCCGCCGGCGGCCCCATCCCTACACCTTGACGACCACCCGCTCGTCGCCGGACCGCCGGACCCAGCCGTCCTGCTCGAATTTGTTCAGCAGCGGGATCATGTACTTCCGGGTGAGGCCCAGGGTGTCCTTCGCGGCGGGGATGGAAAAACGGTCGCCGGGCTTTTTTCCCTTCAGAAGGGCGTTCCGCAGGGCCGCGTAGGTTTCGGCGGAGTAGAAGATATCCCCCCCCAGCGACACCAGGAGGCCCGTCCTGCACAGGAGGCGGATTTCCTCCTTCGGGGCGGGGCCTCCGGCCTTGTCCGGCTCCCAGCCGATCTTTCCGGCCCGGCGAACGGTTTCCAGGAGAGCCGCCGCATGGGGAGGCAGGGAATCCCCCTTTCCCGGCGGCGCGAACATTCCGCCGGATTCCTGCAGCTTTCCTTTCCGCGCGAAGTGCCGGAGCAGGACCTTGAGGGCCTCGTCGGACACACGGAGGGCCGAGCGCAGTTCCGCCGGCGAGGCCCCTCCCGGTTTGTCCGCCGCGGCGAGGGCGGCCTTTTCCCCGGCGGCGAGAAATTTTTCGTCGAAAATCCATCCGTCCACGAGGACGACGGCCGCGCCCTCCGCGTCCGCCGGGTCCGGGCCCGCGGGGGCGGACCAGCCCCGCATGGCGGTTTCAAGAAGCCGCAGGGAGGGCGTCCCGGAAACACGGGCCGCGAAAGCGGAAAAACGGCGCCGGGCCGCGGCGTCGGTCTTTTCGAACCAGAGGGCGGAACCGCAGCCGAGAATGTCGCTGCCCCCGTGGCGGATGACCAGGAAGCGCATCCCCGGCAGGAAGGCGCCGGGTTCGTCGATGACGATCCGCGCCGCCGGCCCGCCCCCGATGAGGTGGATCTTTCCCAGCCGGTGGGCGGAGGCGAAGGCGATCTCCGCCTCGCCGTGGTTGCGGATTTTTTCATGGTCTCCCAGCACGGCGAGAAACTCCGACGCGCACCGGACCGGCGCTCCGGGAACCGCGAGGCAGTCCCCCCGGACCGGAGCGGTCTTCGGCTGGGGCAGATTCAGGGCCGTCCGCGCGCCGGGTTCGATCGCGGAAACCGGCTCGTTGTACGCGTGGATCCCCCGGATCCTCACCATTTCCCCGCCGGGAAGCACTTTCAGGTCCGCTCCGACTTTCAGGGGACCGCCCCGGAGACTTCCGGCGACGACGAGGCCGGTTCCCTTGAGGCTGAAAACCCGGTCCACGTACAGGTAGGAAAAGCCTTCCCGCCGCCGGGGCGGAGAGGCCGCGATGGTTTCGACGATGCGGTCCTTCAGTTCCGCGATGCCCGTTCCCTTCAGGGCGGACACGAACGAGGGGGAAACGTCCCGGCCGAAAAGGGCCGCGCAGCGGGTACGGATGTCGGCGCCGACGGCCTCCGCCCGGGAGAGCGCGACCGCGTCGATCTTGCTGATCACGGGGATGACCGCGGGGACCCCCAGGGCTCGGAGAACCTCGGCGTGGGTCTGCGACTGGGCCATCCAGCCGTCGTCCGCCGCGACCACCAGGAGGGCGCAGTCCAGGCTCCAGGCACCGGCCGTCATGTTGCGGATGAACCTCTCGTGCCCCGGAACGTCGATGACCCCCACGGGCTTTCCGTCCCGGCCGGTGAAGAACGCGAAGCCCAGGTCGGTCGTCATGCCCCGGAGCTTTTCCTCGGGAAGACGGTCGGGGTTGACCCCCGTCAGCGCCTCGATGAGAAGGCTTTTGCCGTGGTCGACGTGCCCGGCGGTCCCGACAATGGGCATGTCAGGAGGGCTCGACGCCGAGCACCGACGCGATGCCCGCCCGGATGTACGCGGCGTCCTCGTAGATCATCGTCGACAGGTTGAGACGCACCCTGCCGTCATCCACCGTGGCGATGATGGGAATTTCGAGCTTGCGGAACGCGTCGAGGATTTCCTCGGGCCCCCGTCCCCGGGTGTCGCGGATTTCCACCGCCAGGGATCCGAAGAATTCGTCCGGGGCGCTGCCTCCGCCGGTGGCGGCGGCGGCCTGCACGAGGTCCGCTGTTTCCTTCGGGATGCCCTTCAGGATCCTGCGCCCGAACCTCCGGAGTTCCTCCCCGGTTTTGCCGTGAATCCCTTCCACGTAGCCGGGCTCCGCGGCGTTGAGCTTGTCGATCAGGGTTTCCTCCAGGAGGGAATACACGGTCTTGCCCGGCCGGAACGCCCGCAGGAGCGGATGCTCCGCGGCCCGGCGCAGGAGGTCTTCCCTGCCGACGATGAAGCCGGCCTGGGGTCCGCCGAGGACCTTGTCCCCGGAAAAACAGACCAGGTGGGCTCCGTCGGCCAGATGTTTTTTGACGGAGGTCTCGCCGGGGATTTTTTCCAGGGTGACGCCCGAGCCCTGGTCCACCGCGAGAATGACACCCGCCGGGAGATTCCGGGCGAGTTCGTCCACCGGGGGCTTGGACGTGAATCCCCGTACCTTGAAATTCGACGTGTGCACCACCAGCACCATCGCGGTCCTGTCCGTCACCGCGTCGGTGTAATCCTTCAGGGTCGTTATGTTCGTCGTGCCGACTTCCACCAGGCGGGCGCCGGAGAGGGCGAGGATTTCCGGTATCCGGAAGCCGCCGCCGATCTGGACCTGCTCGCCCCGGGAAACGATGACGTCCCTGCCGCCGGCCAGCGAGGTCAGCATCAGAAGAACGGCGGCCGCGTTGTTGTTCACCACGAGGGCCGCTTCGGCACCGGTGAGGGCCTGCAGGATGTCGGGGATGAGGCCGTTGCGCTTTCCCCTTTTTCCCGTGGTCAGGTCGAGCTCGATGTTGGAGTATCCCGTGTTCAGGTTTCTGACCGCGTCCCAGACCTCCCGGCCGATGGGGCAGCGGCCCATGTTCGTGTGCAGAACGATCCCGGTGGCGTTGATGACCTTCCGGATCCGGCGGCGGGCGGTCCGCGCGCAGACGTCCTCGATCTGCCGGACCACGGCCGCCGCGTCCGGCGGAGCCTCGCCGCGGGCGAAGGACTTGCGCAGCTCGCCCAGCACGGCGGACACGTGCACGGCCACCAGAGGCCGTCCGATGACGGGAAACCAGCGGGAGATTTCCTCCCGTTCCAGCAGTTTTCCTACCTGCGGTATAGAAGCATACGGATTTTCCATATACGGAAGAGGCAGGAATCGAACCTGCCGCCGCGAAAACGCGGCCGACGGTTTTGAAGACCGCGGGAACCACCAGATCCCATCTGCTTCCCTGTTTCCCTTATCATAGGTTGCGGGCCATTCTCCTGTCAACATCGCCTGTTGACCAAAAGGGAATGCCCCGATATCGTTCCGGCAGGGAGGAACCGTGACCGACAGAGACAAAATCCGGCTGACGCGGATGTGCAGCGCCGCCGGGTGAGCGGCGAAAAGGGGCCCCGGAGCCCTGGCGCAGGTTCTGCGCCCCCTGGCCGGACTTTTCCCGGCCCGCGACTTTCCCGATCTTCTCATCGGCGCCGACGAAGGGGATGACGCTGCCGTGTACAGGATCGCGCCGGACAAGGCGCTCATCCTGACGGCCGATTTTTTCACCCCCGTCGTCGACGATCCCTGCGACTACGGAGCCGTCGCCGCGGCGAACGCCATGAGCGACGTGTACGCCATGGGCGGCGACGTCCTTATGGCCCTCAATCTCTGCGCGTTTCCCACCGATTTCCCCGACGACATCATCACCTCGATCCTCCGGGGCGGCGCGGAGAAGGTCCGCGAGGCCGGCGGCGTTCTGGCCGGCGGACATACCGTCAACGACGAGGAGCCGAAATACGGTCTTGCGGTACTCGGCATCGTGCACCCGGACAGGGTTTTCACCAAAACCGGCGCAAGACCCGGCGACATCGTGTTTCTGACAAAACCGCTCGGATCGGGGATCGTCACCACCGCGGCGAAGTTCGAGGCGGCCCGGGAGGCCCACATCTCCGCCGCGACGCTGGTCATGAAAACCCTGAACAGGGAAGCCTGCGGGGTCTTCCGGGAGGCCGGGATCCGGGGCTGCACGGACATTACCGGATTTTCCCTGCTGGGCCACGGCATGGAGCTGGCGGAAAAAAGCGGCGTCCTGCTTTCCCTGCGCAGGGAGGCGATCCCGTTTCTGGACGGCGCGATGGATTACGCCGAGGAAGGACTCTTTCCCGGCGGGGCGATCCGGAACCGGGAATTTTACGGGAAAAACGTGATCTTCAACGAAGAGATACCCGAAAAGGTCCGGGGGCTCCTGTTCACGCCGGAAACCTCGGGAGGACTTCTCGCCGCGGTTCCTCAGGAAGCGGCAGGCGCCGTGCGTGCCGGCCTCGCGGCCGCGGGCGTTTCGTTCGCCGAAATCGGCCGGGTCGAGGCGGGCGCGGGCATCATGGTTCTATAGCCGCCCGGAATTTTTCGGGAATTTTCGCGACCCGCCGGTTCGCGTAATCGAAGGCCACCATTCCGGTGTAGCCCGTAGCGGCGAGGGCCCCGTCGGCCGCCCGCTCGACCCGGTACTCCAGCCGGAAGCGGGTGCCCCCGATCTCCGCTGCCCTGACCCCCACCCTGAGCCGGTCCCGCAGAAAGACTTCCGCCTTGTAGTTGACATGGGCTTCGTTCATGATGAGGCCGACGCCCCCGATGTCGGCTTCCGAGTACCCCAGGGAATCGAGAAACAGCATCCGGGCGTCGTGAAACAGCAGCAGGAATTTGTCGTTTCCCATGTGCCCGCCGTAATTTATGTCGCCCACACGGACGTCGAATTCCGCCGTGAACGCGAAACCCTCATTCATGTTTTCCCCCTCCATCGCCTTCGTCGAAAAAGATTTTGGGCCGGTCGTGGTAGTTGAAACCCGACTCGACGATGCCGCCCGCCCCCGCCTTCAGAATGGTCTTGCGCGATCCCGCTTCGGGGACGCGGAATTCCATGCTGCCGAAAACGATGGTGACGCCCTTGAAAATCATTTCCTCCGCCACCAGGATGCTTTTTCCCGACGGCTTCAGACTTTCCCGCAGCGCCGGGATCTCCCGTCGCAGGGACGCGATCTCCACACCCAGGGAATTGGCCGCCCCCCGGAGCTGGTTCAGCGCGGCCTCCACCTTCTCGCCGCCCCGTCCGTCGAGAAGGGCCTTCTCCAGCTGTTCGATCCCCTTCTCAGCCTTGTTCAGTTCGTCCAGCCTGGCGTCCATGTTTTTCTGGGCTTCCCGGTAGGCGGCCAGGATGCTCGGCGCGGTGCCCACCGCGACGAAGGTGGGCGTTTCGTAGAGGTTCCCGAGCTTCTTGCACCAGAAACTGCCGCCCGCCAGCGCGCTCCCGGCGATGAACTCGGAACGGCGGCCGGAGAGCAGGCA
>CAZGUL010000008.1:541-21431 GCA_964529055.1 uncultured Spirochaetaceae bacterium | reverse complement strand
GTCTTCGTGGAAACGGGGAAGGAGACGGCTTCGATCGGTTTCATCATCTGCGCATCGGCATTTTACGGCTGGGTCCTGGCGCGGTCGGGAGTGACCGCCCAGCTGGGGGAAATGCTGGGAAACGTCAGCACCAACCCTCTGGTCGTCCTTTTCATCATCAACCTGTTCCTGCTCGTGGTGGGGTGCTTTCTCGATCCCACCGTGTCCATCCTGATCATGGGCCCGATCCTGATGCCCATAGTGCTGAAGGTCGGCATCGATCCCATCCATTTCGGGGTCATCATGGTCCTTAACCTGATGATCGGCCTCCTGACGCCCCCGTTCGGGGTGGTGCTGTTCATCATGCAGAAGATTTCCGGCCTGTCCTTCACGAAGGTCGTGCGCGGTACCTTCCCTTTCATGATCCCGCTGGTCATCGTGCTGGTGCTCATGACGATCTTCCCGGGGTTCATCACGTTTCTGCCCGGACTGTTGATGAATTGACGGAGGGCGGCGATCCCCCGTCAAAAAAACCCCCGGAGGACCCGGGGGTTTTCTTATAAGCGGCGCGCCCGAAGACTTCAGTCGAGCGCTTTCCGCAGGGCGGCGAGGCGTCCGGGCCTGTCCTTCGCGAAGCGTTCGATGCCGGCGAGGATCTTTTCGGGGGAAAGCCCGGCCTCGTCCAGAACCTCCTCGATGCTGCCTCCGGTGCGCCACTTGTTGTCCCAATCGGAACTCAGGGCGTACTCTTCCGCCGTCTTGTTGAAAAGCCAGGGATGCATCAGGCTGCGGGCCGACGTCGTCACCACCGTGGAATCCATCCGGTCCGCGGGGCCCAGGATGGAATTTCTGTACGAATCGTCCTGCAGCGCGAAAAGCTCCGGGCTCACGGCGGCGACGATCTTGACGTTGATTCCGCGCCTGTCCAGCTCCGGCAGGATTTTTACCGTGTTCGCCACGGCGCTGGTGCCCTGGACGATGACCGTTCCCGCCGGCGGCGTTCCCTGTTTGTGCCCGCGGACGAGGTAGGCGCCCCTGGCCGCCTCGAAATGGCTGGCCATGCCGAGCTTCGCCCGGTCGGGGATTTCCACGTTGGGGCGGGTCAGGTGCAGTGCGACGATGGGGGCCTTTTCCTTCAGGGCCGCCGCGAGCAGCACCGGCACCTCGTTGTATTCCCACGGGTAGAGGTTGATGACCTTGCCGTCGGGGAAAAGCTGGGTCACCCCGGGGGAGAAGATTCCGAAGTGGGTGCGGCTGTCCTCCGCGGTCTCGGGACCGGAGTGGCCGGCTATCCAGATGACCTTGCCGGTCCGGAATTCGCTGTCCTGGGAAAGCTGGCTGAACAGGCGGAACGGGCCGTACAGCAGGTAGGAGAAGCTGCCGTAGGTGGACGTGGCGCCCCAGAACCCGTCGAACTCCTTTTCCGGATCGGCGGACAGGTTGACCGACGCGAGCCCGGCCAGGATGCCGGCGTTGGCGAATTCGGTTATCTCCTGGGGCATCAGCACGCCTTCCGGGCCGCCGACCCGCTCGTAGTAGCCGTAGCCCTTGAAATCGCCGTAGCCCGCGGCGAAGCCGGAAACGTTGGTGGAACCGGACAGGTCCGCGGAGCTCGCCATGAAGAGTGGCCGCCCGTATTCCTTCGCGCCGAAGGCGTTGATCCACGCCCCCCACTTCGCGAGGGCTGCCCGGTTGGCGTTCTGCGTTCCCGGGGCGGCCCACATGTCGGCGGGATAGTTCTTCGCGTCATAGAGCCGGGGGTCCGCGAAGGGGTTTCCCTTCGCGCCGAGCCGGAAGCCTTTGGCTTCCGCCGGCACGCTGTCGCCGATCTCCACGAGCCGGTCGGCGATGAAGGCGGCGAGCTCCCCGTCGGCATGCAGCACCGCGACAACCGCCTCCAGGTTGGCCCGGAATTCCGCGGCGACCGCGGAGGCTTCCTTCGGCGCCGGTCCGCCGAAATTGACGAACTTCGCACCGTATTTGTCGGCGAACTCCTTCTTCGTCGCCCAGAAAGCCTCGCTGTTCATCGGGTGGGGGACGCCGTGGGACGCGAAATCGTATTTGCCGTAGCCGCGGCCCTTCCGCGTCCGGAACCACAAGGCGCTGGGCGCCTTCTGCGGGTTCGGGGAGCTCATCATGTCGTGGAAGGCGGCCGCCAGGGACTCCCAGTCGCTGCCGTTTTCCGCGCCGAAGACCCGCCAGCCGTGGGAACCGAACCAGTCCTTCGGGGTGCCGTACACGACGGAGCCGACGGAGTGGTCGTCGATGCCGAAATCGTTCCAGTCCACCAGGTAATACAGGTTGTCCAGGGCCATGCCCCAGGCGGAATTCGCCGTTTCGTGGGTCGCTCCGGGGGTGAGGCCGCCTTCGCCTTCCATGATGAAAACCTTCGTGCCGTCGGCGCCGGCCCGCTTCAACGCCAGGGCGATGCCCGCGGCGGCGGGGCTGCCGTGGCCCGACGGGCCGGTGTTGAATTTCAGGAACAGGGTTTTCCCGGACGCCGGAGAGGCCGCCCCGCCGGCGGAACGAAAGGAGGTCCTCCCACGTCAGGATGCGTTCGGGTTTCTGCGGGTTCAGGTATTTTTTGTCACCCGTTTTGCGGTGCATGACCCGGAGGGCCTCGTTGAAGAGCGCGAGGACGGAGTACACCATCGGGACCGTGTGGCCCGCCCCGAGGACGAAGCGGTCGGCGAACCTCCTGCCCGGATCGCGGATGTCCCAGCGCATGACGCCGCCGAGGAGGGTCAGCAGAAACGCGTGCATCTTGGAGCGCGATCCGCCGGGATGTCCGCTCTGCCGGTAGTTCAATGTTATGTCCAGAAGCTGATCCGCCAGATCCTTCGTTTTTTCCAGATGTGCGAAACGGGTCCTCAGTTTTTCCAAAGATTCCATACACACTCCTTTGTTTTTATATTATATAAGATAAGTTATATATAAGGAGTCGGCAAGGGGTGTGTGGAATTCGTTTTTAATCCTGGGCGTGCCTCTTTCTGTATTTCTTCAGCTCCCCCGCAAGGGTCGCCGCGACGACCACGAGGGTTATCAGGAGAATGACCCCGGAGATGGGTTCCGTAACGAACGGCGCGAAGCTGCCCTGACTTTTCTGCAGTCCCCGGCGCAGGTTTACCTCGAGTATGGGTCCGAGTATGAATCCCAGAAGAAGCGGTGTGGACGGCAGGGAAAGCTTCTTCAGGAAATACCCGAGAACGCCGAAGAGGAGCATCGTCCACACGTCGAAGATCCGGTTGTTGAGACCGTAGGACCCGATGACGCACATCGCCGCCACGACCGGAAGAAGGATGTGCTTGGGAACCGACAGTACGCGGACGAACATCCGCATGCCGGCGAATTCGGTGACGATCATGAAAATGTTGGCGGCGATCAGGGCGGCGAAAATGCCGTACACCAGGAGCCCGTCGGTGGTGAAGAGCAGAGGCCCCGGGGTTATTCCGTGGATCATGAATCCCGCAAGGAGGATGGCGGTCGTGTTGTCGCCGGGAATGCCGAGGGTCATCAGCGGCACGAGGGCGCCGCCGGTGGACGCGTTGTTGGACGTTTCCGACGCCACGATGCCGTCGATGATGCCGGTGCCGAATTTCTCCGGATGCCGGGACCTTTTCTGGGCGGTGCCGTAGGCGACTATGTTGCAGATGCTGCCGCCCAGACCGGGCAGGATGCCGATGCCGGTGCCGATGATGGAAGAGCGGATGAAATTCCAGGTCTGTTCCTTGAATTCCTTCAGGGAGAATCCGAAGCCTTTGATGGTGTAGTCGGCGATCTTCGGCAGCTCCGCCGATTTTTCCTCCTCGGCGGTTTCCAGAATCTGCGATACGGCGAAGAGCCCGATCAGCGCGGGCAGCAGGCTGAATCCCGCATCCAGGGCCCCGATCCCGAAGGTGAAACGGGGGTAGGCAGTTATGGGCGCCATTCCGACGAACGCGAAGATCATGCCCAGGATCGCGCTGATGAAACCCCGGACCAGGGAGCCGCCGGAAAGGCTCGATATCATGGTCAGCGAGAAAAGGGCGATGGAAAAATACTCGTACGAACCGAACTGTATCGCGAAATCCGCGAGGGCCGGAGCGAGCAGCATCAGGACGATGAGGCTGAACATTCCGCCGAGAAATGAGTAGACGATGCCGATGCCCAGGGCCCTGCCGGCTTCGCCGCGGACGGCCATCGGATGGCCGTCGAAGGTCGTCGCGATGGAGGCGGGTGTCCCCGGAATTTTCAGCAGGATGGCGGAAATGAGCCCGCCGGAAGTCCCGCCGATGTAGAGCCCCATCAGGAGCGACAGACCCTCGATGGGCGTCATGCCGAAGGTGATGGGCAGAAAGAGGGCGACGCCCATCGTGACGGTGATGCCGGGAATCGCGCCGAAAACGATGCCCAGCACGACGCCGCTGAAAATGAGGAGAAGCGTTTTCAGGGAGAGTATCGACAACAAACCTGCAATCAGCACCCGAGTATCCTCCTTTACCCTGTCAGCCCAGGATTCCCGCCGGAATCATGACCTCGAAAAAACCGACGAACAGATAATATGCGGCGGCGGCGGTACCGACGGATATGAAGGCGAAAAGCGCGTATCGCCTGTGTGAGCGGTGGGCGAGAAGAACCATCTGGAAAAACAGGTAAACGCTGGTGGTGATGATGAATCCCAGGGAATCGAGCAGCGCGATGTATCCGGCCATGAGTAGAAACGAAAGGAGCACCGCGTGGCCGGATTTTCCTCCATCCGTTTTTTCCCGTGCCCCGGCTCCCGCTTCCGCGGCGCGCAGATTGCGGATTCCCTGGACGATGAGAATGACTCCGAGAATTCCGAGGAAAACCGCCGTGACACGGGGAACGAAACCGGGGCCCAGCCGCACCGCCGAGAAATCCTTTACCCCGAAGCTGATCGTGTACAGAACGACCGCAAGAGCGGCGGAGAGCCCGCCGGTTATGAGGTCCCGATATTTGACCATGGTTGCATTCTCCCTGCCGATCGGAAAAAGAAGCGCGCCGGAAAATCCGGCGCGCCTGCCCGGGGGCCTGGTATTATTTCTTGCCGGCGGCCCGGAAGAGGTCCTGGAATTTCGCCAGGTAGGTGTACGTTTCCTTCGCGTGCTTTTCAGCCGCGGCGGGATCCATGTACATGGGATTGACGAAAATCTTCGCCGCTTCCGCCTGGTATTCGGGATTGTCGACCACCCTCTTCATCGCGGCCGAGAATTTGTCGACGATTTCCTTCGGGGTCGCCTTCGGCATTCCGTAGAAGAAGAACTTGTTGAACACCATCGGAAAACCCTGCTCCTTCGTGGTGGGAATGTCCTTCATCAGGGGATTCCTTTCTTCCGAGGTGAGCCCGAGACAGACGAAATCGCCGGACGCGAAGAAATCCTTCGTCAGCCCGTACTGGGTGTTGATGACGTCGGTCTTCTTTCCTTTAAGCGCCACCGTTTTCGCGGCGTTTCCGCCCACGTCCACGATGTTGAGCTTTATGCCCGCCATCTCCTGCAGGGCGATGCCGATCAGGTGGGGGTACCCGCCGGTCTGCATGCCGAACTCGACCTTGCCCGGGTTGGCCTTCGCGTAATCGACGAATTCCTTCATCGTTTTGTAGGGGGCCGCGTTGTGAGTGGCAAGCACGGTGGTGTTGTCCAGGACGCCGATCCCGCAGTTCGCGAAATCGGAAATGTCGTAATCCACCAGCCCGGCGAGCTTCGGAATCATGGCCTCGGTGTGGTAGAAAAGCGCGGTGTAGCCGTCCGGAGCCGCGTCGAGAACGCGCTTCATGCCGATCGTGCCGCCGCCTCCCGTGACGTTCACGATGACCACGGGCTGCTTCAGCTCCTTCTCAATGTACTTGCTGAAAAGCCGGGCGTTCAGGTCCGTGTCGCCGCCGGCGCCGACGGGAACGACCACCTGCACGGTCTTGGAGGGATAGTCGGAACCAGCCCCTTTCGCCGCTTCCTTGCCGCCCGCCGCGTAGAGTCCCTGCGCCGCGAACGCGAACACGAGGGCCAGAACGACGAGGGCCGTCTTCAATTTCTTCTTCATGGTTACTCCTGCATTTCCGGGAATTTAACCGGAATGCTATAGTATATGACCGGACCTGTCAATAATTGAAATCCGGGAGACGGCCGCCGTCCTATTGTTGGCCGGGGGATAATTTACTAAACTTGGCGTATGTTCAAAATACGCAGAGTGTACGATACGCTTTTTCAGCGGAACATCGAGGCCGTCCGGCAGATGAAGGAGATATTCCGGGACCAGTTTCCGGGGACATCGGACGCGAAGCTCGACAGCGCGGTCGAGTCCCTCCGGGACCCGATAGGATTCAGATACCGGACGGTCCTTTTCATTGCCGAGGACATCCGGGAGGACGTGGCGGGCTTCGCCGTCTTTTCGCACATGCCGGACCTCAACGCGGGGTACCTGGATTACATCGCGGCCAGGGCCGGCGCCCCCGGGGGTGTGGGCAGTTCCCTGTACGAGCGCGTGCGGGAGGAAGCCGTCAGAATGGGGATTTTCGGAATCTTCTTCGAATGCCTTCCCGACGATCCGGAGGTCTGCCGGGAGCCGGAGCTCATCGGGCAGAACCGGATAAGGCTCAAGTTCTACGAATATTACGGCGTCCGGCCCCTGGTCGGCACCGGGTACGAAACCCCGGTGAGCGCCGCGGACACCTGCCCGCCCTACCTGATGTACGACGATATGGGCGCCTCCCGGCCACTCCGGAGGGATGAAGCCCGGAAGATCGTCAGGGCCGTTCTGCTGCGGAAATACGGGGAAATCTGCGACGCCGCATACGTGCGCAGGGTCGTGGGCGCCATCACGGACGATCCCGTCCGCGTGCGGGAACCGCGCTATTATCCGGGAAAGCGTGTCCCGAAAAAGAGGGGGGTCCGGCTGGACGACCGGATCGTTCTCGTGGTCAACAAACACCACGATCTTCACCATGTCAGGGAAAGGGGCTACGTCGAGGCCCCCGTCAGGATGAAGACCATCAGGGAAGACCTGCGGCCCACGCGGCTGTTCCACGAGCTGCCGCTCCGCGCGAAGAGCGACCGCATCCTGCGGGAGATCCACGATCCCGCGTATCTTTCCTATCTGAAGCGGGTGTGCCTGTCCCTCGAACCCGGGAAATCGGTGTACCCCTACGTCTTTCCGATCCGCAACACCGCCCGGCCGCCGAAGGACCTTTCGATCCGGGCCGGCTACTACTGCATCGACACTTTCACCCCCTTGAGCGCCAACGCCTACAAGGCCGCGCGGGAGGCGGTGGACGCGGCGCTGACGGCGGCGGAGCACGTACTTGACGGCCGCAAGGCCGCCTATGCGCTGGTGCGGCCGCCGGGACACCACGCGGAACGCAGGTCCTTCGGCGGTTTCTGCTCCTTCAACTCCGCCGCCGCGGCGGCCCAGCTTTTCTCCCGGTACGGCAGGGTCGCGATGCTGGATCTGGATTACCATCACGGAAACGGCCAGCAGGACATTTTTTACGATCGGTCCGACGTACTCACCGTTTCCATCCACGGCAGTCCGGAATACGCGTATCCCTATTTTACGGGTTTCAGGGACGAAATCGGCGAAGGCCCGGGGAAGGGGAGCAACCTGAACATTCCTCTGCCGGAAAAGACCGACGGCGCCGCCTACCGGAAGGCGCTGAAGGCCGCGATCGCCCGGATACGGCGCCACAAGCCGGGTTTTCTCGTGGTGTGTCTGGGCCTGGATACGGCCAAGGGGGACCCCACGGGGACCTGGTCCCTGCGGTCCGCGGATTTCCGTGCGGTCGGGGCGCTGGTGAGAAGTCTCGGCCTGCCGACCCTTGTCGTCCAGGAAGGCGGATACGACAACAGGGTGCTGGGAACGAACGCCCGGGCCTTTTTCCAGGGCTTCGCCGGAGAGGAAAAAAAGGCCTAACCGGTCTTTCCCCTGCGGGGAAAAAACCCGAAAAATCCCCGTCCCGGAGCCGGGCCGGGGTCCCGGGCCTGCGGTTCCTCCCTTTTCTTCCATTTTTCCGGAAGGGAAAACACCCGTGTCCGGCCGAAAGCGGCGATGAAGAGCGCGGGGATGTTCGTCCTGTCGTGGACCGGATAGAAGGTGGATCGCCCCAGCCCGGTGTCGACCTCGACGGGGAGGTGCGTCCGGTCCGCTTCGTGGAGGAGGGCCTTGAAGTCCAGCTCCGGCAGAATTTCCTCCAGTCTGCGGCCCGCCGCCGGAGGGGCCTCGTCCCCCAGTTTTTCCATGAAGGCGGCGTCGGCGAAAAGGACCTTTCCCGTCGATTCGACGACCAGAACCGGCGCCTCGATGAAATCCATGAGTCCCTCCGCAAGCGTGGCGAAGAGATAAATCCGTTCGGCCCGCTTCCCGCTCAGTTCCCCCAGCTCGCGGTACAGGTACCTCAGATTTCTCCCGATGTCGCCGAACTTCTCGAGCCTGTCCTCCGGAAGGACGCCGCTGTAGCGGGCCATGTCGACGATTTTTTCCATATCCCGCCGGGCGCGGCGGGATGACGCGTACACCCGGTACAGCAGAAAAAGAAGGGTCGCCGCGGCCAGGAGGCTGAAAAACAGATACCTTTCAGCCAGGAATTTGTTCCCCAACCGCTGCATGGTCGCGTAGGAGCCGGCGCCAAGCCCCGCGAAGGCGAGGAGGGAAAAAACGCCGAAGAAAATGAAATCCCGGATTTTCAGAAACATCATGACCGCTACTCCACGTCCTTGATATCTTCCAGGTCCCCGGGCATGCCCAGGGTGAACAGAAAGTCGCCGTCCCGGAGGACCTCGCCGGCTGCGGGAAAAACGAGTTCCTCGTCCCGGACAGGATTGCCCGCCCTGTCCGCGTCGATCTTCGTCCTTTTGATCGAAATGATCGTCACGCCGAATTTCTCCCTGATTTTCAGTTCCGAAAGGGTCTTCCCGATGAACGCCTTCGGCACGTACATTTCCGCCAGGCTGTAGTCCCGGGAGACGGGAATCGAATCGAGCACTTCCGGGGCAACCAGCCGCTGGGCGATCCGTATCCCTTCCGCGATCTCCAGGTTAATAACCTCGTTGGCGCCCACCTGGCGGAGGACGGTTTCATGGATGTCGGAAACGGCCCTGCTCACGATGTAGGGCACCCCGAGCCGCCGGAGGAGGGCGGTGGTCAGGATGCTTGCCTCGATCTTGTCGCCAATCGCGACGATGGCCGTATCCACGTCCTCCAGGGGCGCCTTCTGCAGCGCGGCCTCGTCGGTGGAGTCAATCAGAACGGCGGCGGTGACGACGTTCTTCATTTTTTCCACCGTCTCGGCGTTGTTGTCGATGACCACCACATCGACCCCTTTTTCCGCGAGGGTTTCCGCGACCTTCCTGCCGAAGGTCCCCAGGCCGATGACGGCGAATGTCTTGTTTTTTGTCATGAAGGCCTCCTGTCAGCCGATAGCGATGTCGCATTGCGGGTAGGATACGGCCGCCGTTTCCGTTGATGTCCCCGCGGCGGAAAGAATCGTCAGCGGGCCGAGCCTGCCGAAGAACATCAGCATGATGATGACGAGTTTTCCCGGCGGCGAAAGCGTTCCCGTCACCCCCGCGGAAAGGCCGACTGTCCCGAAAGCGGAAACCGTCTCGAAGAGCAGATGCAGGAACGAGGCGGATTCCGTCAGCGTCAGGACAAGGGTCCCCAGAAAGACGGCGCCGATTCCGAACAGGAGAATGAGATACGCCCGGGAGACCCGTTCGAAGGGAATGGACGTGTTCCGCAGGGTGGGGGTTTTTTCCCCCCGCATGAACGCCCGCAGGGACGACAGAATGACGGCGAGAGACCCGATCTTGATCCCCCCCGCCGTGCTTCCCGACGCGGCGCCGATGAACATGAAAAGGATCATGATCATGTAGGTGGCGTCCCGGAGCGAACCGAAGGGGATGGAATTGAACCCCGCCGTCCGCAGGGTGACGGACTGGAAAAACGCCGAAAAGTACTGGTCCCCCAGGGAGTAGTCTTTCATCGCGCCGCCATGTTCCAGGAAATACACTGCGGCGGCGCCGGCGATCACCAGACCGGCGGTGTACTTCAGGACGATGCGGCTGTTCAGGCTCAAGGCCGGAGCCTTTCTCCGGCGCAGAGGCGAGAACGGGTGCCTGAGCCGTGGCGGAAGGCAGGCCCGGAGGTTCCCGATGACGGCGAAGCCGATTCCCCCGGACACGATGAGCGCGGACACCGTGGCGATGACGAGCCGGCCGCCGCGGAACCCTTCCAGGCTGTCCGAATACAGGGCGAACCCGGCGTTGCAGAACGCCGACACCGCGTGAAACAGGGCGAAAAAGACCGCCCGGATTCCCCGGCCTTCCCGTCCGGAGAATCCCACGTAAAGCAAGGCGGCCCCGGCGAGCTCTATGACGAAGGTGGTCAAAACGATGCCGGCGAGGGAGCGATGAATTTTCATCATGTCCTCTTCGCTGAGCATGTAACTCAGCAGGACCTTGTCCGCCAGGGATACGCGCCTGCGCAGCGTCATGATCGTGAAGAAGGACAGGATCATGATGCCCAGGCCCCCGATCTGGATCAGCACCATGATGACGGCCCAGCCCCAGGGGGTGAAGTGGACCGCCGTGTCCACGACGATGAGTCCCGTCACGCAGACGGCGGAAGTGGCGGTGAAAAGGGCATCCATGAACGGCAGCCCCCTGCCGTCCCCGGTCGTAAAGCCCATCATCAGGATGAGACTCCCCGTCAGGATGACGAGAAGAAAGCTCGTCAGAATCGTCTGCGCGGGCCGGACCGCGAAGCTTTCGATGTAACGGGACAGTTTCTGGATCCGCCCGTAGATTTTCAGCACCAGGAAGACGCTCCGGAGGATTATCGTCGCGGCCGCGAGGTTCCCGCTGAGGAGCGACAGTCCGGTGCCGGCGGCCGAAGTTTTCATCAGGATGAAAAGAAACAGAAAGACGCCCGCGAACGCGAGGGAATACCGGTTGTCCGACAGGTAGCGGCTCTTGTATTTGGCGCTCGCGAAATCCAGCGCTATTTCGAGAAGGACCGTGCCGAGAATGACGTAATCGACGATGCCCGTGATCCGGGCGAGTATGGTTCCCGCCGCGGCTTCCGCCTGCTCGATGAAGAGCGATACGACGCCGAGCAGCAGGGTCGCGAAGATGAAAAAATGACGGCACTTCATGTGCATTTCACTATAAGCGGCGGCGGGATGCCGCGTCAAGAATTATGTACTATACTGAACGCATGCGCACGCCGAGCCTGAGAACATCCTATGTCGCCGCGGTCTGTATCGCAGCCGCGGCGGTATTCTTCATATCCCTGCGGTCGGCCCATGCCGCGTACGATCGTGTCGTGCTGATGACCCGCGCCGGCGCGGTGAGCCAGACCGCGGACACGGCCGAGGACATCAGGCTGCGGATCGAGACCCTGTTCGGCGAGCGGCTCAACGATCTGCGAATTCTGGCCCGGCGGCTCCGGGACGAGGAGCCGGCGCGCCGGCTCGGAACCTTCACCCAGGACGCGGATTTCCTCACCCGGTACGAACCGATCTATCACCTCATCAACTTCGTCGACCCGTCCAGCGTCGTAAGGGCTTCCGCCCCGCCTGCCGGCGGGAAATCGGACCTCCTCGGTTTCGATCTGGCGACGCTTCCGGGACGGCGGGATTTTCATGCCCGGGTCCGCGAAGGGGGGACCCCCCTCCTGTCGCCTCCCGTGACTCTGACAACGGGCGCCGCGGGGATGGTCCTCTGGTATCCCATCTTCGAGTCCGAAAACGGAGCCGCGGAATTCATCGGGACCGTCGCGGGAACGCTGAGGGCGGACGCCGTGGTCGGAACGTTCATCAACCAGATTTCCCCGCGGCAATTCACCGTGGAAATCCGCAGCGGGGATCGGGAACTCTATTCCACGACGGATCCCGGCGGAAGGAGCGGGGATCCCGAGATTCCCGACCTCATCTGGAGCACCCGGAGCAGGAGGATATTCCCCGTCCTGGGCGGACGGTGGGAGGTGACGGTCGCGCTCCGGGAAACGGGAAATTATGCCCTCATTTTCGCGGAAAACCGGCGAAGGTTCATGTTCCAGGTGGTGTTGTTTTTCCTCGTGACGGTTCTGCTGTGCGCCGCGGTATGGGCCCTGGCGCGGTCCCAGGAAATCCGCCGACGGCTGACCGAAGGCGAACAGAGGCTGGATCTGGCGCTCCGGGGAGCCGACCTGGGGTTGTGGGACTGGGACCTCCGGACCGGCGAGGTTTCCATCAACAGGCGCTGGGCGCAGATGCTCGGCTACGAGCCGGAGGATCTGGCGCCCTCCATCGAAATGTGGCTGGGCCTCCTCCACCCGGACGACGCGGAACCGGTCCGGGACAGCATCCGCCGTCACTTCCAGGGCGAAGATTCCGCCTACGAGGCGGAGCAGAGGCTCCGGGCCAAAAACGGGGAATGGGTCTGGGTGCTCAGCAGGGGCCGGGTGGTGGAGAGGGACGAGGAAGGCCGGCCGCTCCGGGCAGCCGGCACGCATCTGGACATCACCGGACGCAAGCGCATGGAGGCCGACCTCATCGCCACGATCGAAGAAAAGGAGATGCTGTTCAAGGAAGTCCATCACAGGGTCAAGAACAACCTGCAGATCATCATCAGCCTGCTGAACCTGCAGGGGGCCGGAATCCGGGACGAGCAGGCCGGTCAGGCCATCGTCGAATGCAGGAACCGCGTCATGGCGATGTCGCTGATCCACGAGAAGCTCTACCAGGACGGGGGCTCGGAACTCATTTCCGCCGACGATTACCTGCGCAGCCTCTGCGAGCGCGTCTTCGCGACCTGCAGCCTGGCCGACCGCGTGAGGATATCGGTGGACGTGGGGGTCTCCCGCCTGCCCATCGATACGGCGATCCCCCTGGGGCTCATCCTGAACGAGCTCATCTCCAATGCCCTGAAATACGCCTTCCCCGGCGGCCGGAGGGGCGGGGTCCGCGTGTCCCTTTCGGCGGTTTCACGGGAGACGTGCCGGCTGGAAATCCGGGACGACGGGACAGGCCCGCCTCCGGGTTTCGACATACTCGCGGCGAAAACGCTCGGACTGAGGCTCGTGGCGTCCCTGACGTCCCAGCTCCGGGGCGTCGTGAAGGCGGATTCGCCGGACGGCGGCGGGCTCGAAGTGACGGTGGATTTTCCCGCGCCGGCGCGGACGGATGAAGGAAGGGAGGAGCTTCGATGAAGGATGAAAAACTCCATATCGCCATCGTCGGCGCAGGCAAGGCGGGAACGATCCACGCCGGGGCCTTTTCCGGCTGCGGCCGCGCGGAGGTCGTCCGGGTGGTGTCCCGCACCCGGGAGAGCGCCCGGAAACTCGCGGAAACCCTTCCGGGAGCCGCGTACGGAACCGGCCTGGACGAGGCACTGGACGATCCGCGGGTCGGGGCCGTGGTGGTCGCGTCCCCGGACCGATTTCATCACCCCCAGGCGGCGGCCGCGCTCCGGCGGGGAAAACACGTTCTGGTGGAAAAGCCCATGTGCCGCACCGGGGAGGAGGCCCGGGACCTGATCGCCGCAGCCCGGGCGGCGGGCGTCGTCCTGATGGCCGGCTTCGTGGAGCGATTCAACCATCCCTTCGCGGAGGCGAAAAGACGGATAGACGCCGGGGAAATCGGCCGCCCGGTGATGATCCTGGCCCGGCGCTGCCACGGAAAGGCCGTCGTCCGGGGACGGAGCTGGCTCAACGACGGGGAAACCGGAGGCGTCCTGCCCTACGCGGGGGCGCACAACATCGACCTCATCCGCTGGTTCATGGGAAGCAGGGTGCGGCGGGTGTACTGCGAGTCCGGCCGCCTGGTCCTGCCGCCGGAGCAGGAATTCACCGACTCCGCGGTGGTGACCTTCCTTTTCGATAACGGCGGCATCGCGGCCCTGTACGAAAGTTTCGGCTACCCGGACAATCTGCCCCAGAACGTGGACCGGAGCATCGAAATCCTGGGGGAAAAAGGCTGCATCAAGATAGACATGCTGGACCAGCCGCTGGTCGTGTACGGCGCCGGGAATCCCGTTCTCGGCGATTCGGTGACGTGGCCGCGTTTCGGCGGCGAGGTCGGAGGGGCCGCGCTGAACCAGGCCCGGAGTTTCGTGTCCTGCGTCCTGGACGGGGAGCCGGTCCCATCCCCCGGGGAGGCGGGGCTGGAGGCGGTCCGCATCGCGGCCGCCGCCGCCGAGGCCGCGCGGTCGGGGAGGGCTGTGGAACTCTGACGGCCGGGTTTCCGGAGTCGTGACCGCCCGTTTCGCTCCCGCGGCCCTCAGGTCGTGTACTTCGCCAGTTCTTCCTCGATGACCCTGACCGTCTCGGAGTTGCGGCCGCCGATGACGGAGAGGGCTTCCACGTTCTTGGTGTTGCCGCCGACACCGGTCCTGATTTCCTCCACCCCCGCCAGGGTCTCCTGCGAAAGCCGCAAGACTTCCTCCATGGTGCCCTTGATGCCCCGGGAATTTTCGTCGATGGAACGGGCGTTGTCCCGCACCCCGCCGGAGAGCCGGGACACTTCCGCGAGGGAGGCGCTGACGTTTTCGCCGTCCCGGGAAATCGTCTGCACCGAGGTGAGGATTTCCGAGAAGTCCGCCGACAGTGCTCCCATGTCCTCGAGAACGGCGGAGATGACCGCGTCGGTGTTTTCCGTCACGCTTTCGGTCTGCTTTATGTTGTCGGTTATGGATTTTATCGTCTGACCGACCTTCTTCGCGTTTTCGGACGTCGTAATGGACAGCTTGCGGATCTCGCCCGCCACGACGGCGAAGCCCTTGCCCGCCGCGCCGGCATGGGCGGCTTCGATCGCCGCGTTCATGGCCAGCAGATTGGACCTGTCGGCGATTTCGTCGATCACCGCGATGATCCTGCCGATGGTGCCGATGAAACCCGAAATCGCCATGATGGCCTGCCGGGTTTTCTGCATTTCCGACTTGCCCGCCCGGGTCCGCTCCAGAAGCCGGGACAGGAACGAAAGCCTCTCCTCTGTGAGCCGTGAAATGCGGTCCACGGCGGATATCATGCCCAGGACCTGCTCCTCCGACGTTTTCACCGTGGTGTTCTGCTGCTCGATCATGACCACCAGGTCCCGGAGCTCCGAGGTGATACTGTCCGCGGCGGCCGCCGATCCGGAAATGCCCCGGCCCAGTTCTTCCGTCTTGCCGGTGATGCGGCCGGTCATCCTGTCGATCTGTTCCATCGCGGAGGCGATCTCCCCGAGCCTTACGGCGATGTCCCGGCCCGTGGCGGTGTTGCCGGTGCTCAGGGTTTTCAGCCTGCCCATCATCTCTTTCAGCGACCCGATGAAACCGTTCAGGGCCGCCGAAAGGGAGCCGATTTCATCATGCGACGAGGAGGTCATCGTCCGGGACAGGTCCCCCTGGGACAGACCCTGGATGAAACGGTTGATGGACCGCACCTTGGAGATGACGATGTATTCGAGGCTGAGAAAAATCGAAATAACCAGAAACACGCCGAGGACCGCGGCCTGCAGGGCCATCCGGAAGACGGTGGACCTGAGGGCCGTTACGATCCGCGAATCGTCGGCTTCGAGGAGAACGTAACCGATGACGTCCCCGTCCCGCCTTATTTCCTTTTCGAGACGCAGGCCGTCTCCGTCGGGCGGGCTTTTTTTGTCCGTGGAAGACACCTCCGCAACGGCGCCGTCTCGTTTCGTTTTCCCGAGAATGGGCTTCCTTTCCTCGTCGGCCACGACGACGGACAGGACGTTGTCTTCCTTCATCTCGAAACCGACGAGCCGGTCGATGGTATCCGTGTCGACCTGCCACAACGGCTCCGTCAGCACGAACGCGAGCCGCTCCAGCAGGTTCGCGTTCGCGGCTTCGAAATCCGCGTACAGCTCCCGCTTCTGGGACAGCCAGGAATAAAGGCTGCCGGCCGCCGTAATGACGGCCAGGTTGATGACAAGGATCACGGCGATTTTCGCCGTGATCGTGAGTTTGAATTTCATTTCAGAAGTGGTACACGCTCGCCATGTCGTATTCTTCGAACAGAGCCTTGAGTTTTCCGGAATCGATGAGTTTCTTGATGTTCTTGTCCCAGATCTTCGCCAGCGCGCGTCCCTTTTCCGTTCCGGAGAACGCCAGGAAGAGGTCCAGGTACTTGATGGCCTTCAGGTCGAACTGCTTCATGTCCAGCTTCATTTCCTCGATGGTCGCGGTGGTGTCCCAGGGGTTGTCCAGGAAGACGTCGATTCTTTTCCTTAACAGCATGTTGACGGCGTTTTCCCTCTTGTCCAGCACGGTTACCGTCATCTTCTGGTCGATGTAGTCGTCGTAATCATAACCCCGGAGCCAGGCCACCCGCTTCCCCTGCAGGGATTTCTCGTTCGCGATTTTGACCGGGCCCCCCTTCAGCGTCAGGGCCGAGACATCGTCGGCGGAGAAATGCCACTTCGGATACACGGCGCCTTCCACCTCGTCCTTATAGGTGCCCACGGCGGCGTCGGCCTTTTTGGCCTGCACCGTTTCCACCGACCGGGCGTAGGGCATGAACTGGTAGGCGACCTTGATTCCCTCGGGTTCGAAAACCGCGCGGAAAATGTCGAAGTACAGGCCGGAACCGTCCGCGTTGGTGCAGTCTTCCCATTCCTCGGTGACCAGGTTGATTGACGTGATTTTCTGCGAGAAGGCGGGCAGGGCGGCGGCCAGGACGAATAGCGCGATGATTCCCCATTTTTTGATGTTTTCCATGATACCGGATCTCCTCTGTTTTTTACCTGCGGATCAATCGGAACTACATTTTTCGGAACCCAATATATCACAGAACAGGAAATTATCAGCGCCGCCGGGGGGGGGGACACGAAGTATTTAATTCACGCGCTGCTCTGGCGGAGACGATTTCGCTTGATTACAATATTAGTGAGGACTGAAAAAAACGTACGGAGGTGAGTGTATGAGGAGGATGAAAATTCTTTCGGGAATTCTCGCGGCCTGTCTTCTGACCCTGACCGTTCCCGCGGCGACGGCGGCCCCCGGGGATAATGCCTACGAGGTCGGCGCGTCCGTCGGGTTATAGTTGTCCGGAACGATCGACATCGAAGGAGTCGAGGCCGACAAGGACGGCAGTTTCCTGCTTCGACTCTTCGCGGACATGTACGTGGCCCCGAAATTCGCCGTCGGCGCGTATATAAATTACAGCCCGGCTGAGGTGGAAGGCTACGACGGCACGGCGGTGGAATTCGGCATGGGAATAAAACCCCGCTTCTTCGTGAGCCCGGAGGTTTCGATCAAGCCGGGGCTCAACATCGGTTATCGGAGTACATCCATCGACGCACCGGGAGTTGATGACGTGGACGGCCTGGCCGTCAACCTGAGCGTGGAATTCCAGTATCACCTGGCGAACAGCCCGGCAATTCGCTTCCTGGACATCGGTTTCCTGAGCCAGCCCACCGGCGGCAACAGCGACGCCGACGTAACCTGGGCGCCGATCTTCTACCTGAACGTCGGCGCGGCCTACGGGTTCTGATTACAGCGGATCCGCGGGAGCGGCGCCCGGGCGGGGCGCCGTTTTTTTTTGTCGGCCGGGTTGCCGCCGGCGCCCCGAACCCGCCTGACTTTTCGGCGAATTTCTGCTATTGATAGGGCATGACATCTCAGCAGAAACGCGAGTTTCTCTCCGGGGCCCGGGATACGATCCCCCTCATCGTCGGGGCTGTCCCGTTCGGCATCATCTTCGGGACCCTGGCGGTAAAAACGGGTCTGACCCTGGGCCAGACGATGGCCCTGTCGCTGGTCGTTTTCGCAGGGTCCGCCCAGTTCATCGCCCTGGGGCTGTTCGCCGCCGGCGCCTCGGCGGGAATCATCATCCTGACAACCTTCGTCGTGAACCTGCGCCACCTCCTGTATTCGGCGACCCTCGCGCCGGGGGTGCGCGGCCTGCCCGGCCCGCTGAAGGCGGCAATGGCGTTCCTTCTCACCGACGAAACCTTCGCCGTCGCGGCCCCCCGTTACGCCGCGGAGGGTGACCCGGAGGTTCGCCACCTGTATTACCTGGGCTCCGCGGTCCTGATGTATGCGAACTGGCAGCTCTGCTCCCTGGCGGGCGCCCTGTTCGGCAACCTCATTCCCGGCGCCGCGGACTGGGGCCTGGACTTCGCGATGCCGGTGACCTTCATCGGCATGCTGGTGCCCTACCTGCGCAGCCTGCCCATGACGGCCGCGGCCGCCGCGGCGGGGACCGTCGCCCTTGCCGCCGGCGGACTTCCCAACAAGCTGGGACTGATTCTCGCGGCGGCCGCGGGCATCGCCGCCGGTTTCGGCGCCGACCTCGCTGCGGGCTTCAGAACCGGTCCCCGGGACGGGTGCCTATGAAGACCTACCTTGTCATCGGCGGGATGGCCCTGGTCACCTTTCTGATCCGCTACGGGATGTTCGCGGCGGCGGACAGGTTCGTTTTTCCCCCGTGGTTCGCGGAGGTCCTGCGTTTCGTGCCGCCGGCGGTGCTGGCGGCCATCATCCTTCCGTCGGTCCTAATCTCCGGTCCGCACCTGGCCGGCGCCGCCGCGGCGCTTCTTGTGGGCCTGAAAACCCGCAGCCTTCTCCCGGTCATCGTGACGGGCATGGCGGTGTTCTGGCTCCTCCGGTGGTTGATGGCGGGATGAAAGCGGCACAGCGCATCCATCCCGCGGCGGCGGACCACATGCGGCGGGAAATTCTCGACGCCGGGGGCCGGGAAGTGCTCTTCGTTGGCCGGGTCGACGGGGAAGGAACCGTAAAGGCCGTTGTCGCCGCCGCCCGGGGGGACGAAGCCTCCGTCCCCGCCCTGATGCCCCACATGGAAAAAGGCGACGCGGTCATCCACAACCATCCCGGCGGCAATCTGCGGCCCAGCAAGGCCGACATCCGCATCGCCTCGGAACTCGGCTCCCGGGGCATCGGTTTTTTCATCACCGACAACGACTTGACGGAGCTGTATGTCGTCGCGGAGCCGATCCTCGTCGGGGAGGAACAGCCCCTCGATCCGGACGAATTGGCCGCCCTGCTGGAGCCCGGCGGCGCCCTGGAAAAATGCATGGACTCCTACGAGGCCCGCCGCCCCCAGATCGACATGCTGCGCCTGACGGCGGAAACCTTCAACGAGGGGGGCATCTGCGTCGCCGAGGCGGGCACGGGAGTCGGCAAATCACTGGCGTACCTCATCCCGTCCCTGACCTGGGCTGACCGGAACGAAGGCCGTGTCGTGGTGTCCACCGCAACCATAAACCTGCAGGAGCAGCTCCTGGACAAGGACATACCGCTGGTGCGCAGGGTCTCGGGCCGGGACGTTCCCGCCGTCCTCGTGAAGGGGAGGAATAATTATCTCTGCCTGTCCCGGCTCCGGGAGGAGGCGGAGGAAAAAAGCCTCTTCCAGGAGGAGGACGCCGTCCTGGACGCGGTGGTTAAATGGGCGGAGGAAACCCCCACGGGCTCCCGGTCGGACCTGCCGTTCCTTCCCCCCGAGGGACTGTGGTCCCGGGTATGCTCCGAGGCCGATTCCTGCACCGGTCTGCGCTGTCCGGACAGGGAGCGGTGCTTTCTGCTGAAGGCCCGCCGGGAGGCCGCCGCCGCGCGGGTCCTGGTGGTGAACCATCACCTGCTGTTTTCCGACCTGGCCCTGCGGATCAAGGGCATGGGTTTCGACACCACCGCGGTGCTTCCGCCGTTCCGGCGGATCGTCTTCGACGAGGCCCACAACATCGAGAACAGCGCGTCCAGCTTCTTTTCCGAAACCCTGAACCGCCTCGCCGTACACCGTTACCTGGGCCGGCTCATCCGGACCCGGGGACGGAGGAGGGCGGGACTCTATCCGAAGATAGCCGCCGTCGTCGGCGGGGGCGAGGCGCTGGACAAGGTCCCCGCCTGGGCCGCGGCGATACGGGACGCGGCGGAGGCCCTGGACGCTTCCGCGCTTCCCCTCCTCGCGGACGGCGGAAGTTTCCGCCTCACCGGAGAGACGCGGCCGGCCGCGGAGGAAACGTTCCTGCCGAAAATGTGGGATCTCCAGCGGGGCATCTTCGACCTGGTGGAAGGCCTGGACGACCTGTTCGGCGCCCTGTCCGAGGAGGACCGGGAACTGCCGGAAATCTACGAGGCCCGGATGCTTCTCCGGCGTCTGGAGAGCCTGGCCGGGGTGTGCGAGCAGTTCCGGAATTCGGAGGACAAGCCGGAGAGGGTCTTCTGGATCGAGAAAAAACGCACCGGCACGGGGGAGGTTTTCCTCAATTTCATCTCCACGCCGCTGGACATCACCGGGGTCATGCGGGAAGCGGTGTACGAGCCCTTCGACAGCCTGGTTTTCACCAGCGCCACCCTGACGGTGGGCCGCTCGTTCCGGTTCTGGAAGTCCCGGGTGGGGCTGGACGGCTTCGACGGGACGGAGGTGCGGGAGGAAATTTTCGACTCCCCCTTTGATTACAGGCGGAAAGTCCTCATCGGCGTCCCCGACGATTCGCCGCCGCCGGAAGATCCGGCCTACGGCGCTTTTCTGTCCCGCTTCGTGAGCCGGGCCCTTCTGGCCGCCGAGGGCGGCGCCCTGGTGCTTTTCACCTCCTACGAGATGCTGATGAGAACCTTCGAGGCGGTGCGGCCGGACATGGACGCGGCGGGCATTTCGCTGCTGCGGCAGGGCGACGACGAGAGGTCCCGCCTGCTGCGGCGTTTCAACGCCGAGGTTTCCAGCGTTCTCTTCGCGACCGACAGCTTCTGGGAGGGGGTGGATTCCCCGGGGGACACGCTGAAACTGGTCATCCTGTGCCGCCTGCCGTTCCGGGTGCCCACGGACCCGGTGCTGGTGGCGCGGATGGAGGCGGTGCGGCTCCGGGGCGGCAACCCGTTCATGGACCTGTCCCTTCCCGAGGCGGTGATGAAATTCAAGCAGGGCTTCGGCCGGCTCATGCGGAGATCGTCGGACAGGGGGGCGGTCCTGGTGACCGACGGTC
>CAZGUL010000008.1:0-531 GCA_964529055.1 uncultured Spirochaetaceae bacterium | reverse complement strand
TGACGAAAAACTACGGTAAAATTTTCCTATCGTCCCTCCCGGAGACCCGGAGGTCGGTCAAATCCTCCCGATCGCTGCTGGAGGACCTGGAAAACTTTCTCGCCGAGAAGGAATAAAAAAAAGGCCTTCCCGGGGAAGGCCTTCTCGCGTTTGCGCCGATGCGGATTATTTCGGGACGACCGCCAGAATGTCGGACATCTTGACGATGAGATGGTCCTCGCCGTCGAGCTTTACGCCTGTGCCCGCATATTTATCGAACATGACCCTGTCCCCGGCCTTCACCTTGATCGCGTCCTTGTCGTCGCCCACCGCGATGACCTTGCCGATCTGGGTTTTTTCCTGGGCGGTCTGGGGAATGAAAAGGCCCCCGGCCGTCTTGGTTTCGCCTTCCTCCACCTTGAGCAGGACACGATCTCCAAGGGGTTGTAATTTCATGGTTTCCTCCTGTGTTGATATGAAAAATTCGCACTTCGTTTTGTGTTTGGTCAAAATATAAATAGGAAAAAGCCCGGGGTCAAGAAAAATTCGCAT
>CAZGUL010000007.1:12951-22500 GCA_964529055.1 uncultured Spirochaetaceae bacterium | reverse complement strand
AGAAGGGATAGTATGCCAGGTTGGCAGAGCCGGCCAGGTCGTTGAAAGTCAGCATAGAACATAGCCGACGCCCATGGGGCCGGCTACGAGGTGAACGTCTGGTTTTACGGTGAAACCTGGGACGAGGAAGCCGCGGAAAGGAACATCAGGTCCGGCGTGGACCGGATCATCACGAATTTTCCCCGGCAGTACGCGGCCCTTCTTTCACGCTGACGCTTCTCCGGCTGAGAAAGTCCCCCAGGTACCGGGCCGTGTGGCCCGGACCTTGTGACACCGTTTCCGGGGTTCCCGTCACGGTGATCCTGCCGCCTCCGTCTCCCCCCTCCGGTCCGAGATCGAGGACCCAGTCCGCTTCGGCCACGATGTCCAGGTTGTGTTCGATGACGACCACCGTACCGCCAGCGTCGACGAGCCTGTGCAGGACCCTCACGAGGAGCTCCACGTCGGCCATGTGGAGACCGACGGTCGGTTCGTCGAGAATGTAGAGGGTCCTCTTGTCCGGCCCCCGATTCGGCGATCTCCCGCGGGGGTCCGCCTTCGCCAGCTCCGCGACGAGTTTTATCCGCTGCGCCTCCCCCCCGCTCAGGGTCGGGCTCTGACGGCCCAGAGCCACGTACCCGAGACCGACGTCGCACATCAGGGCCAGGGACCGGTGAATGCGGGGATGGAACGAAAAGAAATCGAGGGCCTCCTCGGCGCTGAAACGGAGCACGTCGGCGATGGTCCTGCCCTTGAAGGAAATTTCCCGGGTTTCGTCGTCGAAGCGTTCGCCGCCGCAGACGTCGCAGACCACCGTGACGTCGGGCAGAAAACTCATTTCGATCTTCTTGATGCCCTGGCCTTCGCAGGCGGGGCATCGCCCGCCGGGAACGTTGAAGGAGAAGCGGCCGGCGGCGTATCCCCGCATTTTCGATTCCGGGGTTTCCGCGAAGAGGCGGCGGATGTCGTCCCAGAAGCCGATGTAGGTGGCCGGGCACGATCGGGGGGTCTTTCCGATCGGAGTCTGATCGACTTCCAGCACCCGGGAAAGGCCTTCCCAGCCGCGGATGCCGGCGCAGCCGACGGGCCGCGGGTTCCGGGATCCCCGCCGCAGCAGGGCGGCGGCGTTGGCGAGGAGGATGTCCCGGACCAGCGTGCTCTTGCCGCTGCCGCTGACTCCGGTGACGCAGGTCAGCCGCTCCAGCGGGAATGCGGCATTTTCGCCCCGGAGGTTGTGCAGGGTCGGCTTCTCGACGACCAGGAACCGGGTCCCGTCGTCCACCGGGCGGCGGCGCCCCGCCAGCGGGTGGCGCGGGGGAGTCCGCAGGCAGGCTGCGGTGCGGCTTTTGTCGCATTTCAGGATATCGGCGAGGGTCCCCGCCGCGATCACTTCGCCGCCGCCGACGCCTCCCCCCGGGCCGAGATCGATGATGTAGTCGCCCCTGCGGATCGTTTCCTCGTCGTGTTCGACGGTGACAACCGTGTTGCCCTTGTCCTTCAGCAGGGCGAGGGTTTCCAGCAGCATCGCGTTGTCCCTGCTGTGCAGGCCGATGGTCGGTTCGTCCAGAATGTAGCAGACGCCCCGAAGGTTCGAGCCGAGCTGGGCGGCCAGGCGTATCCTGCGGCTTTCCCCGCCGCTCAGGGTCGGAGCGGCCCGGTCCAGGGTGATGTAGGAAAGTCCGACCCGGGAGAGAAACCGGAGCCGCTCAACGATTTCCGCCGTGATGTCCCGGGCAATCCGGGCCTCCCGGTCCTCGAACCGCAAGCCGGCGAAGAATTTTTCCGCGGCGTCGACGGAGAAGGCGCAGATTTCGGCGATGGACAGCCCGCGGAAGGTCACCGCCAGGGCCTCCGGCCGGAGCCTTCTGCCTCCGCAGGCGGGGCAGGGGACCTCTTCGCCTTCGTACCAGGCGTTCCACCAGATTTCCTCCCCGGTCTGCTCCGCGTCGAAACCCGGGAGCCTGAGGCCCGTTCCGAAACAAACGGGACACCAGCCGTGCTTCGAGTTGTAGGAAAACAGGCGGGGATCGGGGTCCGGAAAACCCTTTCCGCAGGAGGGGCAGGCCTGCAGCGTCGAGAAGACGGCTTCCTTTCCGTCCGGGGACGCGATTTTCACGGTTCCCTTGCCGATGTCCAGGGCCTCCCGGACGGGGCCGCGGAGTTCCCCGCCTCCGCCGGAGGGCACCCTCAGCGACGCGACGGGTAGATCGATCGTATGCTCCCTGTACCTGTCCAGCCGGGGCCAGGGGTCGACAGGAAGCCACGTTCCGTCCACGCGGAGACGGGTTTGACCCCTTGCCGCCGCCCGTTTTGCCGCGTCGGCATGGAGACCTTTGCGGCCGGTGACGAGGGGGGCAAGCACCACGGCTTCCCGGCCCGCGAAATCGGCGGAGATCCGGGAAACGATGGAATCCTCGGATTCCGGCACGATGGGCACCCCGCAGTCAGGACAGTGCCGGACGCCGAGCCTGACGAAGAGAAGCCGGAGAAAGTGATAAATCTCCGTGACCGTCGCGACGGTGCTCTTCCTGCCGCCCCGGCTTGTGCGCTGTTCGATGGCCACCGTCGGGGGGATGCCGGCCGCATCGTCGATTTCCGGCCGTGCGGCGGGCTGGACGAACTGCCGTGCGTAGGCGTTCAGCGATTCCAGGTAGCGCCTCTGTCCCTCGGCGAAGAGGATGTCGAAGGCGACCGTGCTCTTTCCGCTGCCGCTGACGCCGGTGATGACGGTGAAGGCGTCCCGGGGAATCGTCAGCGAGATGTTCTTCAGGTTGTGTTCCCGGGCGCCCCGGATCGAAATGTCCTGCGACCGGGAGAGGAAGGCCTGAGTCTTTTCGGCTGCGACGGCCGCCGCCTCGACGGAAATTTCCGCGAAATACCGGCGGAGGGCCTCCGCGGTGTGGCCTTTTCCCCCCGTGGCGAGTTCCCGGGGAGTCCCGGCGGCCGTGATCCGTCCGCCTCCGTCCCCCCCTTCGGGCCCCAGATCGACGACGTGGTCCGCCGAGGCGATGACGTCCAGGTTGTGCTCGATGACCAGGAGGGAGTGACCAGCGGCGACGAGCTTGTCGAAAGCTCCGAGAAGGACCGAAATGTCCTGGAAATGAAGTCCCGTCGTCGGCTCGTCGAGAAGAAACAGGAGCCTCCCGCTTTTCCGCGCCGCCGACTCAGCCAGGTACCCGGCGATCTTCAGTCTCTGGGCCTCGCCGCCGCTCAGGGTGGGCACCGCCTGGCCGAGGCGCAGGTAGCCGAGGCCGACGTCGGTGAGGCTTTCGAGACCGCGGAGGACGTCCTTCCGGCCGCGGAAGAATTCGCAGGCCTCCCGGACCGTGAGGTCAAGGACCTCCGCGATCGAGAGGACGCCGAACCTTCCGTCGGCCCCCTGGACCCGGATCTCCAGGATTTCCCGCCGGAAGCGCCGGCCGTCGCAGTCGGGACAGCGCAGGTAGACATCGCTGAGGAACTGCATCTCCACGTGCTCGAAGCCGCTTCCCCCGCAGGTCGGGCAGCGCCCGGCGCCGGAGTTGAAGCTGAAATGTCCGGAGCCGTATCCCCGTTCCGCAGCTTCCGGACGGGCGGCGAAGATTTTGCGGATGCCGTCCATAGCCCCCACGTAGCTCGCGGGATTGGACCGGGCCGTGCGTCCGATGGGGCTCTGGTCGACGAGGACCGCGTCGTCGATGTTCCCTCCGCCCAGGATGCCGGCGTGGGCGCCCGGTGCCTCCCCGGCGCGGCCCTTCAACCGGCGAAGGGCGCGGTGGAGGACATCCTCCACCAGCGTCGATTTGCCGGAGCCGCTGACCCCGGTGACGCAGACCAGCCCGCCCAGCGGGAAGCTGACGTCGATGTTCTTCAGATTGTTTTCCGCCGCGCCGACGACGGTCACGTGATTTTCTCCGAAACCGGGCCGGGCGCCCCTGCGGTCCCAGGCCTTCGGGGCGACCTTCATTTTTCCGGACAGGTACGGGGCGGTTGCGGACTTTTCGCTGCGCGCCAGATTCTCGAGGCCGCCGGAGAAAACGATCTCCCCGCCCCGTTCGCCGGCGCCGGGTCCGATGTCGATGACGTGGTCCGCCGCCCGGATGACTTCCGGGTCGTGCTCCACCACGAGAAGGGTGTTGCCGGCGTCCCTCAGGTTGTGGAGAACTCCGATGAGCCTCCGGATGTCCCGGGAGTGCAGGCCGATGCTCGGCTCGTCAAGGACGAAAAGGGTGTTCACCAGGGAGATGCCGAGGGCGGTCGTCAGATTGATCCTCTGCACCTCGCCGCCGCTCAGGGTCCGGGTCTGGCGGTCCAGGGTAAGATACGCGAGTCCGACGTCGACGAGATACGCGAGGCGCGAGGTGATGCCGGCCATGACGGTGCGGACGGTTTCCTCGATTTCGGGAGGGAATTCCAGGGCGTCGAAGAACTCCCTGCACCTTCCGAGGGGGAGGAGGTTTATTTCGTGGATCGACAGGCCTCCCTTCTCCTTCGGACCTCCGACCCGCCAGAGCAGGGCGTCCTCCTTGAGCCGGGCCCCTCCGCACCCGGGACAGACCCTGTAGGCCCGGTATTTGGACAGGAGGACCCGGATGTGCATCCTGTAGCTCTTCGATTCCAGCCATTTGAAGAAGCGGCGGACTCCGTACCAGACTCCGTCGTCCCAGGGCCCTTCGCCTTCGGTGACCCATGCCCGGTGTTCCGGATCCAGGTCCCTCCAGGGAACGTCCAGCGGAACTCCGCGCTTCCGGGCGAATTTTTCCAGGTCCTCCTGGCATTCCCGGAAGCTGTCGGTCTGCCAGGGTTTCACGGCCCCGCCGCAGAGGGTCCTGCCGCCGTCCGGGACGACCAGGTCCATGTCGAAGTCGATGACCCTGCCGAAACCGCGGCACGCGGGGCAGGCGCCCACCGGCGAGTTGAACGAAAAAGTCCCGGGATGCGGCTCGGTGTAATGGATGTCGCAGGCGGCGCAGTGGAAGTCGGATGAAAAGCGAAGGGTCGACAGAACGGTCCTGCGGTCTCCGGCGAGACCGTGCACCGCGACGCGGCCCTTGCCGAAACGGAAGGAAGCCTCCAGGTCCTCGACGAGGCGGGAACGGTTTTCCGGGGAAAGCTCGAGACGGTCCTGGACGACTTCGATGGACGAGTCGTCCGTCCCGAGATACCGGGTGTAACCCTGTCCCGCGAGGACCTCCTTCAGCGATTTCACGGAAGCCTTCCCCGAAACCGGGACGGTGAAGGTCAGCATGACGGTGCGGAAGCCCGCGTTCCCGATGTCACGGGCCGCGGATTCCGGCGTGTCCCGGCGCACAGGCCTTCCGCACGAGCGGCAGTACAGCTTCGCGGCCCGGGCGAAAAGGAGCCGAAGATGGTCCGCCAGTTCCGTCATCGTGCCCACCGTGGAGCGGGACGTCCGCACCGGGTTCGAGGCGTCGATGGCCACCGCGGGAGGAATGCCGGAAATCCGGTCCACCCGGGGACGGTCCATCCGGTCCAGGAACTGCCGGGTGTAGGCGGAAAAGGTTTCCACATACCGCCTCTGCCCCTCGGCGTACACCGTGTCGAATGCGAAGGAGGACTTGCCGCTGCCGCTGACCCCCGTCACGACCGTGAGCTTTCCCAGCGGGATGGCGGCGTCGATGTTTTTCAGGTTGTTCTGACGCGCCCCGCGGACGAGAATGAATTCTTCTTCCATGGAAAGCCGATTTTACGGCATTTGGGAAAAAAATTCGAGCCGGCCCGCCGCCGAGAAACCATTTGCCCCGGCGGGAAAACGCGGGTATAGTGAATGCACCATGGTCTTCGACATCGGCTCGGTCGGGAACGATCTGTCCCGTCAGAAGGACAAGCAGAAAGCTGCCGTCTTCGCGTACCTCATGTCCCATACTCCCGCGGCGAGGAAGGAAGTGTCCCAGGCGCTCCGCCTGCGGAGCACCACCGTTTCGAACATCGTCCAGGAACTCATCGCCGACGGTCTCGTCGCGGAAGATCTTCCGAAGAACGCCGGCCGGCCCGGCCGGCCCAAATTCGGCCTCCGGACCGTCCCCGGGCGGCTCGTGGCGGCCACGGTCTACGTGGAGGACCACAAATTCATAGGATCCCTGATAGACATCGGGGGCCGCATCCTCGCCCGGAAGGTGATGGATGTCCCCGCCGGAGGAACGAACTCCGACGTGGAGGCGGCGGTCCGCGGCATTCTCGGCGCCCTGGTCGATGCGGTACCCCGGGGCAGCGAATTTCTCGGGACCGGCGTTTCGGTGGTCGGAACGGTGGACAGCCGGCGGCGGGTCTGGGTCAACGCCGACCGGTGGCCGGGAATCCGGGACCTTGATCTGGGGCGTCTCGCCGAAGAACGGGGCACCGGACTTGCTCTGCGCAGAAACCTCGACATGGAGCTCGAATACATGCTGGAAAGGAACCCGGAGTGGAAGAAGGAAAACACGGTCCTCTTTCACTGGGGGTTCGGAGTCGGCGGCTCGTACGCGTACCAGGGCAGGGTCCTGGATTCCCCCTTCGGCCGCTACATGGACATCGGGCATACCATCGTCCATCCGAAATCGAAAAGACTTTGCCGCTGCGGGGTCTGCGGCTGCGTGGAATCGGAAGCCGCCATTTACGCCCTTCTTCCCACCTTCCGGAAAAAGTACCCGGATCTCAGGGAGGACAGCGTCGACATAGACAGGCTCCTGTCGGACCCGGAGGTCTTTTCGATTCCCGGCATGAAGCGGGCGGTCGACACCGTGGGTCTCAGTCTGTCGAACCTTTTCAAGATATTCTACCCCCACCGGATGTTTCTGGTCGGCGCATTCGTAAGGAATCCGAAAATCGTCGACCGGCTTGAGGAAATCATCCTGGAAACGTTTTACGAGAAGATGAAGCAGAAGGTCCACCGGGTCGACCTGGTGGTGATCCCCGACGGATTTTCGGGGTGCACGTGGGCCAACGGTTTTCCCTTCTTCCGGAAGCGCCTGCGGGAACTGCTCGAGGCGAAACTGTAAAGAAATTTTCCGGTTGACAGATTCGAGGACCCGCTCCTAAAATTACGAACATTCAGTGTTTGAAATCAGGAGGCGGCGGTATGGCATCCGATTCCCGGGATCAGAATCAATCTCTTCTGGAGAGGGCGCGCAAGGTCATGCCCGGGGGCGTGACCGCGGCGGCGCGCTTCAACAAGTGCCTGGGCCGCCCCTTTTTCGTTTCCCGCGGGGAGGGGAGCCGGCTTTACGATCTCGAGGGAAAGCCCTACATCGACATGAACTCCTCCTTCGGTGCGGCGCTCCTCGGACACGGACACCCCCTGATCCGGGAAGCCCTCGCCGAAGCGGCCGGGATGGGGATAGCCTGCGCCTCGGAATTTTCCGCCCAGGTCGAACTGGCGGAAAAAATAAGCGCCGCCGTGCCGTCGGCGGAGATGATCCGCTTCACCCTGAGCGGCACCGAAACGACGTGGTACGCAGTCCGGCTGGCCCGGATGTACACCGGGCGGGCCAAAATCGTCAAGATCGAGGGCCACTTCCACGGCTACAACGATTACCTGCAGTTCAACTACTGGCCGAAGCCGGGGGAGGGGCTGCCGAACGTGAGGCCCGAGACGCCAGGTTTTCCAGCGGAAGCCGGGGAGAACGTCATGGTTCTTCCGTTCAACGATCCGGAGGCGCTGGAAAAAACGATCTCGGCGCGGGGCCGCGAAATTGCCGCGGTGATCATGGAGCCGGTCAATTACAATTCCGGCTGCATCCTGCCCCGGAACGGCTACCTGGAAAAGGTTCGGGAGGTCACGGAAAAGAACGGCATCCTGCTGATTTTCGACGAGATCCTGTCGGGTTTCAGGACCGGGACGAGCTGCATGCAGGGATATTACGGGGTCACGCCCGACATCTGCACCCTGGGAAAGGCCGTCGGCGGGGGCGCCCCCTTGAGCGCTTTCGCGGGACGGCGCGACATAATGCGGCACACGGCGCCGGAAGGGAAGATGATGCACAGCGGCACCTACAACGCCAACGCGGTCAACATCCTGTGCGGCAGCGCATTCATGGACGCGGTCTCCGAAAAGGGCGCCTACGACGCGGTGCTGCAACGCGCCGGGGAGCTTTACGCGGGACTGAACCGGGCCTTCGCTGATGCGGGCCTGCCGGCGAAGGTTCACGGCCTGGGCTGCCGTTTCGGCATCCTTTTCGGCGCTGCCGCCGCGAAGACGCCGGAATCGTACGCCGACGTCGCCGGCCAGGACTGGAAAACAGGCTACGCGTTTTTTCTCGAAGCGTTCAAACGGGGGGTCTTTTTCAACAACGGCTGGCACCACGGAATTTCCTTCGCCCATTCGGACGCGGACATTTCCCGGGTCATCGAGGTGACGGGCGAGGCGGCCCGGGCCGCCCGGGCGGCGGAATGAGCGGTAAAAGCGGCGCCGGCGATGCAGGCGGCGGCTTCACCTTCCTGCACGCCTGCGACAGCCACCTGGGAACGCCCCGGTCCTACCGTTTCCGGCCCGCCATAAACCGGCGCTGGGCGGCGGTCAAGCGGCAGATGGCGGACACGGACGCGGCCTTCCTGCTGCACGGCGGGGACCTGACCCGGGACGGCGAAATCCACGAGGAGGAATACGCCCTTGCCCGGGCCGACCTGGACACCCTGCCTTTCCCGACTTTTATCGTGCCCGGCAACATGGACGTGGGCAACAAGCACACCTCCCGCAGGGGAACGAAGAGGCCCTGGGACGACAGGATGCTCAACATGAGGGCGGAGAGGCTCGATCTTTTTTCCGCCTGGTTCGGACCGATACATTGGACGTTTCTTTTCCGCGGGGTGCGCTTCACGGGCTTTTACGCCGGTGCGGCCGGGACGGGCTTCCCCCACGAGGGGAGGCTCTGGTCGCTGCTGGAGGGCATCCCCCGGCTTCCGGCCGCCCGGCATCACGTCGCCGTAATGCACTACTGGCCCTTCATGGAGAGCCCTGACGAGCCGGCCTGGGACATCACCGATCCGCAGCAGTATGATAACTGGTACTTCAGCATCGACCCGCCCCACCGGAACAGGCTGCTGGACCTCCTTGCCGCGGCGAAAACGGACATCCTGTTCTGCGGCCACGTTCACACCGGCAGGCCCCCGCAGGACCTGGGGGGGATGAAAATCATCCGGGCCGCCGCGGCGGGAAACACGCCCCAGCTGGAGGACCGCTGGAAGGACGCGGAAACCCGCGTCGGTTTTCATCTGTGCCGCGTCACCGATTCGGGGATCGACGTGGAGTTCGTTCCCGGCGGAGACCAGTGCGCGGAGTTCGGAACCTACGGCCCCTGGGGCCACCCCATGCCGGAAGAGAGGGATTATTCAATCGCCCGGGAGAAACCGCCTCTTTCACCGGGATAATTTTTGATTGACAAATCCCGGATCGCGCCCTTACAATTACGAACATATACTGTTTGAAACTAAGGCGGTTTCTTCGATGAGAACGACGAACGACCGGGACCACGGGAAAAAGAACGTTCTCCTTGTCACCGTGGACCACTGGCCCGGCGACCTTCTCGGCTGCGCCGGGCGGCGTGACATTCTGTCTCCGACCCTGGACGCGATGGCGCGATGCGGGGTCAGGTT
>CAZGUL010000007.1:0-12941 GCA_964529055.1 uncultured Spirochaetaceae bacterium | reverse complement strand
CAGGTTTTCCAACGCGTACAGCACGACCCCCGTATGCATTCCGGCCCGGCGGGAACTCATGACGGGAACAACGGCGAAAACCCACGGGGACCGGGGTTTCAGCGAGATGATGGACATGCCGGATCTGCCGACCCTCGCGGGGACCTTCAGGGACAGCGGTTACCAGGCCTACGGCGTGGGGAAAATCCATGTCTATCCCCAGCGGGCGCGGATAGGCTTCGACGACGTGCTTCTCAACGAGGAGTCCCGGCGGGTCAATTACCCGTACGAGATGCGGGAGGACGACTACGCCCGGTACATGGCACGGCAGGGATACCCGGGCCTCAGCGACGCCCACGGAATGTCGAACAACGATTACATCATGCGTCCCTGGCACCTGGACGAGAGGCTTCACCAGACAAGCTGGACCGCCCGGGAAATGTGCGAATACATCATCCGCCGTGACCCGACCCGGCCGTCCCTCTGGTACTGCGGTTTCACCGCCCCGCACCCGCCGCTGGTGCCGCCTCAAACCTTTCTCGACATGTACTGTGACGATGACATCGACATGCCTCCCGTCGCCGAATGGGCCCGGGACTTCGACGCGCTGCCGTACTGCCTCAAATACTACTCCAGCATCTTCAACATCAGGACCGAAAAGGGGATACGGCGGGCCCTGAAGGCCTTCTACGCCCTGTGCACCCACATCGACTATTCCATCCGTTCGATAGTCGGGACCCTCCGGGAGGAGAAGGTCCTGGGTAACACGATCATCGCGGTCACCGGCGATCACGGCGACATGCTGGGGACCCACGGCCTGTGGGCGAAAAACGTCTTCTACGAGGGCTCGACAAGGGTCCCGTTCATCATCGTTCCCACGGAGGACGAGAAGAGGCTCCGGCCCGACACGGTGGACGACAGGCTCGTGGAGCTCCGGGACATGATGCCGACCCTGCTCGACCTGGCGGGGATCCCGATTCCCGCGGGCGTGGAGGGGATGTCCCTGGCCGATCCGTCTGCGCGGCGGGAGTGCGTCTACGGCGAACTCTGGGAGGACGACAGGGCAACCCGGATGATCCGCGCCGGGGACCACAAGCTCGTCTATTACGCGCTGGGAAACCGTTTCCAGCTCTTCGACTTGAAAAAAGATCCGGCGGAACTGCGGGACCTTTCGGCCGACCCGGCTCATGCCGGAGTCCTCGCCGATCTGTCGTCCCGGCTCGTGTCCCGTCTGTACGGGGCGGACCTGTCCTGGCTGAAGGACGGCAGGCTGGCCGGTCTTCCGGACAAACCCTTCGCGTTCAGGCCGTCGCAGCAGAACGTCGGCGTCCTGAAAAACAGGGATCTTCTGATACAGAGAGGGATACGCTGACATGGCAAAGGATACGCGGCCGAACATTCTCTGGTACTGCACCGACCAGCAGAGGTACGACACCATCCGCGCGCTGGGCAACGCGCACGTTTCAACTCCGAACCTGGACGCGCTCTGCGGCGAAGGGGTCGCGTTCGCCAACGCGTACTGCCAGAGCCCCATCTGCACCCCGTCCCGGGCGAGTTTCCTGACCGGACGCTATCCCGCCAGCACGCACGTGCACCGGAACGGCAACGAGTACTTTCCGCCCTGGGAAACCCTGGTGACGAAAATCATGGCCGACGCCGGCTACGACTGCGGTCTGGTGGGCAAGCTGCACCTTTCCCGTTCCCAGATTCTGGAAACCCGGCTGAAAAACGACGGGTACCGGTACTACAAGTGGAGCCACCATCCGAACCCCGATTATCCCGAGGGGCACGATTACGCGGACTGGCTGGAAAAGGAAAAGGGAGTCGACCCCATCGCGCTCTACGGCGGCCTGCACGGAAGCATCGGCCCGGGGGTCCCGGCGGAACTGCACCAGACCACCTGGTGCAGCGAAATGGCGGTCAGGTTCATCACCGAATAGAGGGAGGGCCCCTGGCTCCGGTCGGTGAATCCCTTCGATCCGCATCCGCCCTTCGATCCGCCGAAGGAATTCCTCGACAGGTACGATCCGTCGAAGCTGCCGCCTCCGCTCTTCCGGGAAAGCGACATCGCGCACCAGAAGGCCTTCGCCGGGATAGACCAGCAGACCCGGGAGGCGGTGGACCCCCGGGAGGCGGGGACCAAAAAGGACACCACGACGAACGTCGCCCGGGGGGACATGGGATCGGTGCCGCCCACGGGGTACGATCCCCAGCTGGTCAAAGCGTGCTATTATGCCATGGTGGAGCTCATAGACGACCGGTTCGGGCGCATCGTGAAAACCCTGAAGGAAACGGGACAGTACGACAACACGATCATCATTTTCACCAGCGACCACGGGGAGCTGCTGGGCGACCACGGCCTCATTTACAAGGGCTGCAGGTTTTACGAAGGGCTCACCCATGTCCCGCTGATCGTTTCCTGGCCGGCCCGGGGGCTCCGGGGCGTGCTCCGGGAAGCGCTGGTCGAGCTCGTGGATCTCGCGCCGACGCTGCTGGACGCGGCGGGGATCGGGATCCCGTACTCGATGCACGGGAAATCGCTTCTTCCGCTCCTGACGGAAAAGGACCGGGAAGACAGGCACAAGAAGTTCGTTATGTCCGAGTACCACGGGGCCATCGGAGGCAAGGTCATGCCGGACCAGACTCACGGGGTCATGTACTTCGACGGACGTTACAAGGTATGCGTCTACCAGGGGCACGAGGTCGGGGAGATCTACGACCTCGAGAACGATCCCGGGGAATTCGATGATCTGTGGGACCGGGAGGATTTCCGCGGGAAGAAAGCCGAACTCCTCCACAAGGCCTTTTCAGGATTCATGTCCACCAGCGACGCGGGAATACGGAGGTCCCACGCGTACTGATCGCCATGTCGCGAAAAGCGGTCCCGCGGGACCGCGTAACAATAGAAAATATAGGAGGACCTGCATGAAAAAATGGGGAATCATTCTGCTCGCGATCGCCGTAACGGCGGCCGGGCTCGCTTTCGGCGAGGGGAGACGGGAATCGGCCGCGGCCAGGACCGCGGTCGAACAGTACCCGGTGAAGCCGATCCGGCTCATCGTTCCCTACGCGGCGGGAGGCGGCACCGACGTCACCGCGCGGATGATCGTGCAGAAGCTGGAAAAGGTCATCGGCCAGCCCGTCGCAATCGTCAACATCGGCGGCGCGGGAGGCGGCCTGGGCATGAAGGAAGTCCTGTCGGCCGCGCCGGACGGATACACCATGGGGGTGGACATCATCAACATGTGGACGCGGAAGGCGCTGAAAACCACGGACTTCGGTCCGGAGGCGTTCGAGCTCGTCGCCCAGTGCGGTTCCTATTATCTGGTCGAAGCCGCCCGGGCTGCGTCCCCGTACAACACCCTGAAGGAACTCTTCGAAGCGGCCAAAAAGGCCCCCGACACGATCCAGGAAGCCACCAACATCGGCGCAATCACCCACTTCACGAGTCTGGCGCTGATGGACGCCACGGGCGGCAAGCTCCGGCTTGTCCACATCGGCGACGGAACCCAGAGAATCACCGCGGTCCTCGGCGGCCACGTGGAAATGACCATCATGGGGACCCACGAAGTCCTGCCTTTCTACAAATCCGGGGAGATGAAAGTCCTCGCCGTCGCGGCGCCCCAGCGCGTCGAGGGCCTGGAAAAGGCGCCCACCGCCCGCGAGCAGGGCATCGACGTCGTTCAGTCCGTCGATTACTGGTTCACGATGCCCAAGGGCACTCCGGGAGAAAAGGTCGATTTCATGGCCGACGCCCTCGGCAAGGTCATGCAGGACCCGGAAATCGTCGGCAAGATGAAATCCATGAGCATGGTCCCCTCCTACCTGAAAGGCGAAGAGTACCGGAAGCACGTGGACGAGCAGGGACGCAAGATCCTGGCCATCGCGGAGAAGCACAACCTGGGCAAGAAATAGCGGAGGCCGCGGTTCCGTTTTGCCCGAAGGGGAACGGGACGGCGATCCGGCCGTCCCGCTTCCCCAAAGTATGGAGTTTCCCATGACCACGCTGGAAAAGAATTCCTGGACGGACATCGTCCTGGGCTCCCTGTTCATCCTGTTCGGCGCGGCGGTCCTGATCGCGACCTCCGGCCTTCCCGGTTCGACCTACGATCCGCTGGGCCCGGCCTTCATGCCACGGGCCCTGGGACTCTGCAGCATGATCTGTTCCGCCGTCATCCTTTATCACGGTCTGCGGAAACGCGCGGCAGCGAAAAAGGAGACCGCCCCCCCGGAAACGCGGGAGGCCGCTCCCGCCTTCGACCGGCATCCGCGCACCGCCTTCGCCGCGATGGTCCTCGTTTTCCTTTACATTTTCGCCCTTTACGCCGGCCTGTCCGGATTCCGGACCCTCACCGTCGTTTTTGTCCTAGCCCTCGGGGGGATGCTCATGAAGGCCGAGAACCGCGGATCCCTGGCAAAGAAAACGGCGATCCTCGTTGTCCTGGCGGTATTTCTCAGTTTCGGTCTTTTCCACCTGTTCACCCAGGTATTCATCGTCGACCTTTATTGACGATCAAACGGAAGGTTTGCCATGCAGGAAATAGTTGGAGGTTTCGTTCATCTTTTCGCAGTGGTCCCGATGTTCCTCGTATTCATCGGCGTCGCGCTGGGCATCGTCGTGGGAGCGGTGCCCGGTCTCACGGGGTCCATGCTTATCGCGCTGACTCTTCCGCTGACATTTTACATGAGCAGCCTGAACGCCATGGACCTGCTCGTTGCGATGTACGTGGGCTCCATCTCCGGCGGACTCATAACGGCGATCCTTCTCCGCATACCCGGGACGCCGGCTTCCATCGTGACGACCTTCGACGGTTATCCGATGGCGCAGAAAGGACTGGCTGGCCGCGCGCTGATGCTCGGGATCGTCTCCTCCTTCATAGGCGGCCTTGTATCGTGGATCATCCTGGTAATCGCCGCCCCGCCCCTGTCGCGGTTCGCGCTGAAGTTCGGCCCCTTCGAGATTTTCGCCCTGGTGCTGTCCGCCCTGGTTCTCATCGCGGGAATGGGAGGCGAGGGAACTTTTTTCCGGGCCCTTCTCGCGGGATTCCTGGGGCTGTTCGTCGCCTGTCCGGGCCTCGACCCGGTCACGTCCGCCTCGCGGCTCACCTTCGGTTACATGGAGATGACGGGAGGCTTCGGCCTTCTCCCCGTCCTGATCGGCATGTTCGGGATAAGCCAGATAATCTCGGACATCACGAACATCGAACTCCGGGTGGAAAAAATACCCTTCCGGTTCCGGGAGTTGTTCCTCAGTTTCGACGATCTGAAAAGAAACATGGTCAATTTCATCCGTTCGTCCCTGATCGGGACATGGATAGGTTTTCTTCCCGGCATCGGGGGCAACGTGGGCTCCATCCTGGCGTATTCCGCCGCGAAAAGCTCGTCGAAGAACCCGGAAAAATTCGGTACAGGTTGTGACGAGGGCGTCGTCGCCTCCGAGACGGCCAACAACGCCACCATCGGGGGCGCCTTCATTCCGCTCCTGACGCTGGGAATACCCGGCAGCGTCGTTGCGGCGATCCTGATGGGAGCCCTGATCCTGCACGACGTCGTGCCGGGGCCTCTGCTGTTCAAGCAGGACCCGGGGCTCGTGTACGGTATCATGGCCGTTGTATTCGTCGCGAACGTCGTGATGTTCGTGATAATGCTTTTCGCGAGCTACGGCATCGCGAAGATCGTCGACATTCCCAAGTCGCTGATGATACCGGCGATCCTCGTTTTCTGCGTACTCGGGACCTTCGCGCTGAACAACCGGTTTTTCGACGTGTGGATCATGTTCGCCTTCGGCCTGTTCGGCTTCGTCCTGGAAAAACTGAAGGTCCCCCTCGGGCCCTTCATCATCGGCCTCGTGCTGAGCCCCTTTGCCGAAATCAACCTGAGGTCCGGTCTGATGTCGTCGGGAGGCACCCTGATGCCCCTGCTGACCCGGCCCATCTCCCTGTTCTTCGTCCTGGTCGCCCTGTTCACCCTCGGGTGGACCCTGAACCGTTCGCTGATCAAGCCCTGGCGGGCGGCAAGAAAGGCCGGGGCGGGAAACGCGGCATGACGGGGCGGGAAAGGATTCTGGCCGCCCTCCGCCACGAGGAGCCGGACCGGATACCCCTCGACATCGGCGGAGCGAACGCCTGCGGGATCATGCTGCCCGCGTACCGGAACCTGGTACGCCTGGCGGGCCTCAAGGTGGAGCCGCGGGTGCGGGAATTCGCGGAACAGCTCGCGTGGATGGACGAGGAAACCTGCCTATTCCTCGGTGTCGACACCCGCCGGCTCGTACTCCCCACGGAAAATCCCTGGGACAGGGTGCGGGAGGAAAGCGGCTATTTCTGGTACGTGGACGAGTGGCAAAGGAAGCTCCGCATGCCGAAGGAGAAGGGTTTCTACTTCGATTTCGTCGGTTTCCCGCTGGCCGGCGCTCCGTACGACGAGTACGAATGGCCCTCCGCCTTCGATACCGGCAAGGCCCCGCGGCTTCGTGCCCTGGCGGACCGCTACAGCGAAGAGACGGACGCCGCGTTGTGCATGCCGACCATCGGAAACGGCTTTCTCCAGCTGGGGGCCCAGCTCTACGGCTACGACGAGTGGTTCGCCATGCTGCTCCTGGAGCAGGCAGCGGTGGAGCGCTTTCTCGACAGGCTCCTGGAGCTGAAGCTCGCGTACTGGAAGGGGGCTTTCGACGCCCTCGGAAGCAGGATCGACGTGGCGTGCGAGTCCGACGACCTGGGGACCCAGAAGGGGCCCTGGATCGATCCCGGGCTGTGGAGACGCCTGATGAAGCCGCGCCTCGCGAGCCTGGTGGCCGCGATAAAGAGGATGAGCCCGGCCGTCAAGGTCTCGCTGCACGCCTGCGGATCGGTGTACGATTTCATCCCGGACCTCATCGAGATCGGCGTGGATGTCCTGAACCCGATCCAGGTCAGCGCCGCCAAAATGGACACCCGGCGCCTGAAAAAGGAATTCGGGAAGGAGATCGTTTTCTGGGGGGGCGGCATCGACACCCAGCACACCCTTCCCCGGGGAAGCGCCGCCGAGGTCCGCGACGAGGTGATGCGGCGCATCGACGATCTCGCCCCCGGAGGGGGCTTCGTGTTCGCCGCGGTGCACAACATCCAGGCCGACGTGCCCCCGGAAAACATCCTCGCCATGGTGGAGGCCCTGCGGTCCCATCGTCCCGCGGCGGTTTGACATCGCCGGTCCGCGGCTGTAGAATGAACGTCCGATGAACTCCGCGACCGGTGGTGAGTATTCCTTCGCCCGTCTCCGGGAATTTGTCCGGGGCAGCCCCCGCGGCATCGTCATGGTGTTCGATCTGGAAACCAACGGCCTTTACCCCGCGGACAGCGTCCTGTCCTGCACGGCGGAGAAATACGCCCTGGAAGCGGGGGCACTGCGAAAGATCGGATTTTTCAACCGCTTTTATCATCCCCGGGAGGCGGAGAATCCCGGGGCCGTGCGGGTCAACGGCCTTACCCGGGACGTCATCAGCCGGAAAAGAGAGGGGAAGGACTGGCCCGAGCATTTCCTGGACGACTGGGATTTCATCGGGTTCTGCCGGGACGTCTCGATGGTCGCCGCGCACAACCTGGAATTCGACATCCAGTTCTGTCCCTTCCTCACGGGAAAGGAAAAGTTCTGCACGATGAAGAGCCACGGAGCGGGTAAGTATCCCCGGCTTTCCGAACTGGCCCGCCGGTACGGCATCGAAGCCGACTCCGGCAGCCTCCATTCCGGCGAGTACGACACCGCGCTTGCCTCGGAGGTTCTCCGGAAAATCCTCGAGGACCTGGACGTCTACGTTTTCGTCGAGAGCCGGTACCGAATCCCGCGGGCAGGGGAAGCCGCCGAAACGGCGGGCGATTACAGCGCCGGCAGCGCGCCGCCGGCCGGCGGGGAGTTCAGCCTGGAGACGGGGCCGTCCGGCCCGGATCCGGAAAAGATCAAAACCGTGCGGCGCCGGCTGGGGCTCCTTTAAGGCTGCCTCTTCGGCACGGGCAGGGCCCGGACATCCAGGCCGAGTTTGTCGAGTTTCGGGCGGATCACGAACTGGCAGTATCCGGCCAGGGGATTCTTTTCGTAATAGTCCTGGTGGTACTCTTCCGCCTCGTAAAACGCCGCGAGCGGAGCGATCTCGGTGACCGCGGGCCTTTCGTAGGTCCCCGACGCGTCAAGCCGCCTTCTGGAGTCCTCCGCGGAGGCCCGCTGGGCCTCGTCGGCGTACAGGATGATCGACCTGTACTGGGGACCGATGTCCGCTCCCTGGCGGTCTTTCGTGGTAGGATCGTGGGCCTTCCAGAAAATGTCGAGGACTTTTTCCCGCGATATGACCTTCGGGGCGAAGGTCACCCTGACGACCTCGGCGTGTCCCGTCGTCCCCGACGAAACCTTTTCGTAATCCGGGTCGGGTTCGGTTCCGCCCGCGTAACCGGAAACGGCGGACACGATCCCTTCGACGCGCTCGTACACGGCCTCGACGCACCAGAAGCAGCCTCCCCCGAGGACGATGCTCTCGTAGGGTCCCCCGGGCGGAGCTTTCGCCGCCTGAGTTTCCGGTTTCCCCGCCGCAGGCCGTGAGCACGCGGAAAACCCCGCGAGGACGACGGCGGCGAGAACGGAAAGATATGCTGAGCCGGTTGTTTTCATGAAGCGCTCCTCCGATTTGTACATGATAAATATAATCATATTAGGGCGCGTTGTGAAACGGCGCAAAAAAAAGCCGCCCGGTCGGTCCGGGCGGCGAATGAGCTTTGAAGCGGGACGGGTTATTTGACGGTGAGTTCCACGCGGCGGCTCAAGGCGCGGGCGATTGCCCTTTTCTCGTGCTTTAACATCTGGGTGGCCGCCATTCCCCGGGGTTCGATTTTTATGTCCTTCGAAACTCCGGCTTCCGCGAATTTCTTCGCGATGAACCGGGCGCGGCCCTCGCTGACCAGCTTTTCTCCCTTCGGGTAGCCGATGCGGGCCGCGTGGCCTGTCAGCAGGATGTCGCCTTCGTCGAAGTTTTTCAGTCCCGCGATGAGGGCCTGAAGCTTCGCGTCCTCGCCTTTCACCATGATGTCGGTCTGGTCCGGCATGAAGCGGATGATCAGGCAGTCGGCGGGAAGTCCCGAAAGAGTCACCACTTTTTTCGGAGGGGGAACCGGCGCCGGCGGAGGAGCCGGAGGCTGGGGCGGAGCCGGCTGGACGGGAGCCGCAGGAGCGGCCGCCTGGGCCTTGTCGGTTTCAGGGGCGCAGCCGAAGCAGCCGCGCAGGAAGAAAAGGACCACCGCGGCGAGAACGAGGGCGAGAAGGACCCAGAGCCACCATTTTTTCTTTTTCGGCTCACCCTGGTCGGCGTATGTGGGGATGCCGCCGCCCGCTCCGCCGCCTTCGAGCTTCGCGACCAGACCGGTTTTTTCGGCGAACGCGTAAAAAAGATCCCGGGTGAAGGGCTCGTTCGCGGCGTCGGCGGAAAACAGGTCCAGCGCCTCGCTCAGCATGTCCCGGTTCGCCTGCGTCGTCCGCTTGTCCCACTTGCGCAAAACGTAATCGAGTTCGTGTTTTTCCTTGGAGATGAAATCTCTGTCGTTCTCGGCCATGTGCTTTCTCCTCTATCCAGTCGTTATCCGGCGGTACCGGGCGCGATCAACTTACAATTCGTCCCGCCGCGCCAATGGGGTTTCACATATAAATATTCGGCAGAAAACGCCGGAATGTTTAACGGCGGAGGGCTTGTACGGCGCCCCCCGGACCGCGGGCATTCCATTGCCTTTCAAATCTTCGATAATTTTTGATTGCGCTTTCAGCCTTTACGGCTGTATTATAAGAGGCCATTCAATCAGGAGGCGAAAATGAAAAAGATTCTCGTATTAGAACTCGCTTTGATTGTTATCTGTTCCGGATTTCTGGCCGCGGCAGGTTCCGCGGAGAAAGGGGCATCGCAGGATAAAAAAGTCGTCATGACCTTCGGTGAAGCCGATTCGTTGGGAACGCCGATCAACCGCGGAAACGCGCATTTCTGCAAAGTCGTTACGGAAAGAACCAGGGGCATGATCACGGTCAACCACATCGCCGGCGAATCGCTGGGAAACGATATCCAGGTCATCGAGCAGCTGATGGAAGGTTCCGTTCAGTTCTATGGTGACGTGCTTGCATGGTATGCCAACTGGGTCAAAGATTTCGGCATTTTGAACTGGGGTTTTACCTTCGACAATAACGACCATGCGCAGAGGTTCTTCGACAGCGCCACTTTCAGGCAGCTCAAGGATGAACTCGCGAAGAAGGCGGGCATCAGGATCCTGGGCGCGGCGCCCACCGACCCGCGGATACTCTTCGCCTCAAAACCGGTTCGCGGCCTCAAGGACCTGAAAGGCCTGAAAATGCGGGTGCCTGATATCAGGACGTACATGCTGCTGTGGCAGACCTTCGAGACGAACCCCAACAGGGTCGCCTGGGGCGAGGTATACCTGGGGATGAAGACCGGTCTGCTCGAAGCGGCGGAAGGTCCGGTGGGCGCCGCGTATGGAGTAAAATTCCATGAAAGCGGGCCTCACGTAACACTGACAAAGCATCTTGTTTCGGACTATCAGGTTGCCACCAACAACAAGTTGTTCGAAGGACTTTCTCCTGAAAATCAGAAAATTCTGCTTGAAGCCGGTCAGGAAGCGGCCAACTTGACCCGGAAGTACGCCGAGGAGAGTACGGAGAAGACCCTCGAAAAAATGAAGGCCGAAGGAGCGACTTTTTACGAACTCTCTCCGCAGGCAAGGGAAGAGTTGGTGCAGAAAAGCGCCGCCGCGGTTTCGACCATGGAGAACGGCGGGGAATGGCGGAAGGGACTCTGGCAGGAAGTCCGCAGCTTGGCCAAATAATACGGCTGAAAATATCGGAAAACGAAGGAAGGCGGCAGTGTGGCTGGATAAAATCATTACGAGATACAATCGTGTACTGGGCGTAATCGAAAAGGTGGAAAAATTCTTCGGACTCACACTGATCGCCTTCATCGTTTTGAGCATCTGCTTTCAGGTGTTCACCCGCGCGGTCTGGGGGAAATCCCAGATCTGGGTCGAGGAGCTGTGCACCTACAGTTTTATCTGGGCGGCCTTCCTTGGGGCCGCCATCGGAACCAAATATCAGAGACATATAAAGATCTCCACATTTTTATTCAAACTGGACCGGAGAACGCAGATTGTAATCGCGGAAATTTCCTACGCGTTGATGCTGATCATACTGGTGTTGATCTCCATGAACGCCCCGGGTTTGTATATGATCGAAACACGAAGCAACATCATCGCGATACCCTTCATTCCCCGCTTTTACGTGTTCTCCCTTCCGCTTCTGGTTTCGCTGATTTCAATGACCATTACGGTGCCCTATTTCATGTTGAATGATTACATGCATTTCAAAGCGTCCCGTCCTCTTGTATCGGAGAACCCGAAATGAGTCTCACAGCTTTAATACTGGTCGCTGCGTTTCTTCTGATATTTGAATTCCCCGTGGCTTTTTCCCTTTTGGGCGGATCGATAGGATATCTGATCGTCGATTATTTCAGCGGCGCCGGAATTCCCGTTTCCCTGACGATTCTGGCGCGAAGGATGGCGCCGGGGCTCGACAGTTTTCCGCTCCTGGCGATGCCGCTCTTCATTCTCGCCGGCAACCTGATGAACAAGTCCGGTATCGCGGAATCGATTTTCAAATTCGCCACGGCTCTTTTCGGGCATATCCGGGGCGGCCTTGCCCACGTGAACATAGCGGCGAGCATCGTTTTTGCGGGGATGTCCGGGGTGGCCCAGGCCGATGCGGCCGGACTGGGGACCATCGAAATCGAACAAATGCTGAAAAAGGGGTATGAAGCCCCGTTTTCGGCGGCCGTCACCGCGGCATCCTCGATCATCGGCCCGATAATTCCTCCCAGCGTCATCATGGTTCTTTACGCGGTCCTTGCACAGGTCTCCCTGGGAGAATTGTTCCTGGCCGGAGTCCTGCCGGGGCTGCTCATGGGAGCCCTGATGATGATCATGGTCTACTGGATGTCGGTGACGGGAAGAGCCCGAACTCCGGTTTTACCGGCAGCGACGCTGAAAGAAATCATTGAATCATTTGTTCACGCCATTCCCGCCCTGATCGCACCGGTCATGCTGGTCTCCGGCATCCTTTTCGGGTTTGCCACGCCGACGGAATTGGGCGCCGTTACGGTTTTTTACGCCGTCATACTCGGGTTTATAAACAAAAAACTCAACCTGAAGGAAATCAAGGCGGCAGCCCTGGAGAGTCTGATTACTTTCGGCGTCCTTATTTTCATCATGGCGGCGGCTTTCCCGATCGGCTGGATAATCGCGACGAACAACCTCCCGGTGTATATCGCGGAATTCGTCCTGTCGATCTCGTCGAATAAAATTGTCGTATTGCTGATGATCAACATAGTTCTGCTGATCGCCGGCTGTTTTCTGGAAACGAACGCGATCCTGTTCATATCGGTTCCGGCTTTCCTTCCTCTCATCAACATGCTTGGAATAGATCCCGTGCATTTCGGCCTGGTACTGATTCTCAACCTTCTCATAGGCGCCATCACGCCTCCCTTCGGAATAATTCTCTTCATCATGCTGGATATCGCGAAGATCTCGTTCCGGAGCCTCCTGAAGGAAATGGTGTATTTCTATATTCCTCTTCTCATCGCGCTGCTCTTCATCACATTCGTTCCGGATTTCGTTCTGTTCCTGCCCCGATTGGTGGAAAAAACATTTGGTGGTTAAAATGAACTATAAAGAAATGATTCTCGCGGCGATAAAAGGAATGCCCACGCCCGAACTTCCCTGCGCGCCCCGCATGGACCTCTGGTATTTGTCCAATCATTATCGGGGTACGTTGCCGGGGGAATACCGGAAGGCGAGTCTTTACGACATCATGGAGGACCTGGATGTGGGGTTCAACACGACGAATCCCAACTTCCTGGAACGCGATTCGATCGACGATGAAGCTCACCGGGCCCT